>NZ_JAYFER010000616.1:0-14605 GCF_055795065.1 Lyngbya sp. CCY1209 | reverse complement strand
TTGCCATCACAGCCTGGGTTTCAGCCGCCTAACCCACCCTACACGAAAGCACATTTTTAGCCGTGTCGGTCCACTACCAGCGATCGCGTAGCGTGCGCGTCGCGCGATCGCACCCCCGATTATACAGGCAAGATGCCCGTGCTACACGAAGAGCGATCGGAACGCGATCGTCGCACACTTTTGGAAATTGACTGGGGCGTGGGTTTTCAACCCTGCCTAATCCCCGGCGTTCTAGAAACTGTCGTGGTATAATCTAAAGCAAAGAAATAAGGGAGAGTCTATGAGTATTGTCATTCCCGAAGAGATTTTAAAAGCCGCCGAAGTCAGCGAAGATGAATTAAAGATCGATTTGGCATTAATCCTGTACAAAAAAAACAAAATTAGCAGCGGACAAGTGCGGGCTTGGTTGGGTTTAACTGTTTTAGAATTTCAGCACGAACTCGCCAAAAGAGATTTATGTCTGAATTATGACGTTGAGGAACTCAATCAAGATGTACAAACCCTAAAAACACTGGGACTCCTATGATTGTTGTCAGCGACACGTCCCCAATTACCAATCTCGCAGCCATAGAAAAACTAGATCTGCTACATTTACTTTATGGAACAATCACCATTCCCGTCGCCGTTTATAATGAATTGACCCCAGCCGGAATTGACGAACCCGTTCCCGGCACTCTCGAAGTCCAAACATTGCCCTGGATTGTAACTCGACCCGTCCAAAATACCCGACAAGTTGACGAAATTTTGGCGGCCCAACGGCACATTCATCTCGGAGAAGCGGAAGCGATCGTACTGGCTCTCGAATTGAGATCCGATCTACTCCTCATGGATGAACGGAGAGGCAGAGCGCTGGCAACTGATTATCAATTAAAAGTAACCGGATTGCTGGGTGTTTTACTACAAGCCAAACATCAAGGGGCGATTCCTGCCGTACAGCCTTTAATCGATCAATTGATCGAAGATGCGAAGTTTCGGATAGAGAGCAAACTCTATCAACATTTTTTAAAACTGGCAGAAGAATAGCAAACAATTGGCATACGATCGCAACAACGGGTGTCGTCAGCAATTCCGATGGGGCCTTGAGCGCTGGGGGTTGACAGGATGGGTGCGACGCTCCCGATTATACAGGCAAGATGCCTGTGCTACGCGAAGAGCGTGAGTGTAGCACGAATTGCCGTTCGGTTTACCGAAATAAAGTGTTCTGTTATCCGAACTTGACAATTTTTTAAAATATGTAATAGAGCGCCGGCTGAGTTACAGGAGTTAATATCCGGTGCGATCGCGCTTCTGTTGGGACGGCTTCACCCGCCGCATCACATCAAACACCTTCCGAGTCGTGTCCGGGCGCCGGAATGCGATCGCAACAACGGGTGTCGTCAGCAATTCCGATGGAGCCATGAGGGCTGGGGGTTGACGGGATGGGAGTGATCGGAATGCGATCGTCGCACACTTTAACGGATCAGCTTGTGGTACGATCAGAACCGAACAGGCTTCTTCTGGGTCAAAGTTTGAATGAAAATAGCGACCATTTTTTAGGATTGATGTCAACCATGAACGAGGAGAATAAAAATGAATCCAGTCATCATTTTTGAAGTGTATCAGGAAGAAGATGGCGGATTTGTAGCCGAATGTTTGACCGAGGATATCTTCACTCAGGGTGAAAGAATTTATTGAGGCATCAACCGGAATTATATCACCCGTCAAAGCGATCGCCAACCGCCGAATCCCCCCTTACTCCCCCCATAAGCGGGTATATTAGCAGAAGTCGCGATCGCTTCAACAGGACTGACATTCACCACCGCACCCCCACGCCGCCATAACATTGAATTCCGTCACTCAATTTTCAGCCAATTAAAAATTTCCGTAGTCGATAACTGCATCTCTTTAACACTCTCTAAAACCGGCAAAAATTCCTGTTTTGAGGGGATATCTGGCAATTGATTGAGTTGAAATATCATCACTGATTCATCTTTGGGGTCGATTAACCATCCCAACTCTGTTCCCTGCTTCAGACTAAAAATAATCTTTTTAATTACCTGGTTGGCAGATTGCTCAGGAGATAAAATTTCAATCACCCAATCCGGACAAACTTCAAAGCGATTTTGAATTCTTCCTTGTTCCGTCTTAGGGATGCGTTCCCAAGCGAAAACAGAAATGTCAGGCACCAGAGAACGTCCGCCAAAAGTACACCTTAACTCTGTGAATGCTAAAGCCCCCTTGTTCGCTTTGCCAATGTCATTGATTCTGGCAGATAGATAGGTTTGGATAATACTATGTTCTCCCTGCGGCATGGGTTTCTGTGCTATCTCTCCATCGAGATATTCAGAATAAGGTTTGGTTTCAGGAAGTTTTAAAAAATCCTCTAAGGAAACTTTTGTGACCGCTGGATTTACTGCAACCACGTTTGACCTCCTAACAATGTGGGATTAATGTGGAGATTCCTTTTTACTGGGTACTCAATCTCGCGATCGCCTCATCCAACCTCCCCCTGCTGTGAAAGAATTTATTGACCCCTCAACCCGAATTATATCACCCGTCAAAGCGATCGCCAACCGCCGACTCCCAGCCCACATCCCCCCTTACTCCCCCCATAAGCGGGTATATTAGCAGAAGTCGCGATCGTCCCAGTCCTCAATCGGTATAACTCCCGTTCCTCCCAAAGTTAATTGCGGGCTTAATTGAGCATAACTGCGTATTAACTCAACATAAAAAACCGCATCATCCCGCAAAACTTGAAGTTCCGGTCGATTTTCTAGAACCTCTTGCAACCTATTCAACATTCCCCAAGAGATGACGAGCTCGACTTTTCCCACCAAACAACTGCCCTGGCGAACTATGTCCACCAAAGTTTGGCAAGACGTTCCCTCTCTTCCTCTCACCGAAGCTAATAGGGCCGCACACCAAATATTAAGGTCCAAGCACAACCTTAAAGTCTCAGTCATCTTGAGTTAGCTTAACCGCAGCATCAAGGATATCGTCTTCAGTTACCAAAGAATCCAACCACTCCTTATTTAGCTGCGGTTTAATTTTTTCTATAGCTTCATGATACTGACTTTCCAAAATAGCCCGGGCGACAATATTAGCCATCTCAACTTTTTCTGCACCGGAAACGACGTTGCCAGCCAACCATACAGCCGGTGGCAGCAGGGAGCAAAATTCGATCGCTAATTTAGTAATTTGATCGGGAGACAAATTCTGCTTTTTGGATAAAATATCGATTTGTCTTAAAGTTTCATTATCTAGATTAACCAGCCGATTTTCCATAAATTCCTATCTCAGCGATTTCTAATTTTCTGAATGTCTTGCCAAAACTCATCTCGCGTCACCGACTGTAGCAGATGTTCTCTTTCTTTCGTGTAATCGCCATGTCCCCATCCCACCTGTTGTAAAAAGCGAATCGCATTAATTTGACCCAGATTCTCAACTAAAACTTGATAACCTTGTCTTCTCAATTCAATAGGTGTCATCAGTCATTCCTCCTTCTTGTTGAAAAATCGTCATCAACCAATTAACCGGATTGCTCACTTTTTTCTAAATCGCTCATTTTTTCCAGTTCTGCTGCAATTGTTTCACTCATAATCAACTGCCAACCTTGGGCATTAATTCGATGGAGAATGTTGAGGACAGCTTCTCCTTCTATGCGAATCCGTTCTTGACTCCAATCATCAAAGGGGCGGTTCAAACAACAAACATCAAGGTAAATTTTACATTCAACCATCTAAAATCTTTCGCCTTAACTGTCGGAAAATTACTCATCGGGCGATCTGGACAGGCTTGATGATCGGATTCTCTTCAGGTATCGGTTCTTTATCCTCAAGCAAACTATCAATATATAATTCCATTGCTTCCGTGATATTTACCAAGGCTTCCTCAAAATTATCTCCCTGACTGTGACACCCTTTCAAAACCGGACAAAAAGCATGATAACCCCCCTCTGATTCTTTTTCAAAAATCACCGTGTAATTATAAATTTTTGGTTCCGAAGTAGACATGGGCTTTGCATTCATACACCACTCCTAAAATCTAGAACCCGTCTTTAAAAATTCCCTTGATAGACCGCATCAACTCACCTCTCAAATTTCGATGGCTATCTATTATAACACGAATTTCGAGCTTCCAAAGCATTGCCCGCCCTTCGGACGGCTTGACTCGCCGCATCACATCAAACACCCTCCGCGTCATATCCGGACGCCGGAATGCGATCGCAACAACGGGTGTCGTCAGCGATTCCGATGGGGTCATGAAAGCTGGGGGTTGACAGGATGGGAGCGATCGCTTTCGATTCTACAGGCAAGATGCCTGTGCTACGCGATGAGCGATCGCGTAGCCTGTGCGTGGAGCGATCGCCACTCACTTCAAAGCATTGACTAAAAACAGCTACAAGTGCTAAAATTAGGCGTTATAAAAACTGGAAAATATTCGAGACGACTCAACCCAAAAGGAGAATCTCCAAACAATGCTTTATAAAGTTCCTTTGCTGCTCTCCCCCCAACCCGGAGGGGGATTTACTATTACGTCCCCACTCTTGCCAGAACTTCTGACCGAGGGCGACACCGCTGAGGAAGCCCTCGCCAACGTTCAGGATGCCCTGGCCGCCGTGGTCGAGATTTATGAGGATTTGGGTCGAACTTTACCCCCAAATTTATGTGTTGGGGATGTTTTCAACAACACTTAATCAAAGCAATTATATGAGCCGAAAATCTTCTCGCCCACAAACCCCCAATTCTGGGGGCTCTGAGCCGAAAGATAACGTGGCGATCGTCCCAGTCCTCAATCGGTATAACTCCCGTTCCTCCCAAAGTTAATTGCGGGCTTAATTGAGCGTAATAGCCAGATACTTTTCGTCTTTGTTCGTTTTCCAAACTTAAAATCTCCTCCATTAGATGCGGAAAATCAAGTCTATTTATCTCTTTTTTATCAAGTGTTTGATAGGTTTCTTGAAGCCAAAGATAATAATCTTGTTCATAAAGATCTGAAACATCATTATTCATCGGATTACCTCCCATTGTCAACCAAAATAAAGTATGGTAATGAGAGTCAATTCTGGGCGACTGCAAATATCTGTTCTGCCGTCAAGTTTAACTCCGGGAAAGTTGGCGATCGCAGACTATCTTGACCTCTAAATAAATTGACCCGATATTCCCCATCAACCCAATCATAAATCGAAATAGTCGGTTGCTTCGGATCTCCGATATAACGCCGACCTCCCAACCCCAAATAATCGACGATCCAATACTCGCCTATCCCTAATTTTTCATATTCTGCCAGCTTTGTTAAATAATCATCTTGCCAATTGGTACTGACCACTTCTACTGCCAATTTAATACTCGAACCTTGAGTAATAGTAGAACGCTTGTTCCACATTTGCTCATTCTCCATAGCATTATCATCTAATACCATGACATCGGGAATATAAGCCGACTGATCAGAATCTATGGCTTTAATGAGTCCTTGGCGGGGGATAAAAAATGGCAAATTCAAACGTTTAATTTCCACCCCCAGTTCCAGAGCCAGAAAACCAGCTACTTTTTCATGAGTTCCAGTCGGCTGCATTTTAAAGATCTCCCCATCGTGCAATTCAAATCGACCCTCGTAACCATCCGGATACCAATCCAGAAACTCCTCTAAAGTCAATAAATCTTTCTGTTCTTCTGTCTGGGCTAACATATCTAACCTCCGCATCCTTAATCATTCCCGACAAAGTTCCAGGTTTCAAATCAAATTTCGACGGATATCTATTATAACACGAATTTCGAGCCTCCAAAGCATTGCCAGCCCCCGGCAGTTGGGACGGCTGCACCCGCCGAATCACATCAAACACCTTTCGCGTCGAGTGCTAAAATTAAGTGTTGTGGAATGCGTTGCCGATGCCAGCCATTCTGTGTGGCTAGAAACTTTGGTCGTGAGTTGAAGCGATCGAACCGACAGATATCGCCGTTTGTTCCTTAGCCTCGTTCTAGCTGACCCAGTACAATCAAGCTTTCCAGGTCTTCCATTGCACTGGGTAGATATTGACAGATCACTTTTCTAACTTCCTCAAGACTCGGCTCTGGGGCTCCTCCCAGCATCCGACTAATATCTGCCAAATCCTGGCTACGTCCAGCCAAAAGTTTCATCAACACCAAATAAGGCAGACCGATCACGGGCAGTCCATCAGGACTATAATTCGGAGACTTGACGGCCTCCGATCCCCAGGGATGACTGACTTCCAAGACATCTAGAGAAGTCCCATCAGGCAGTTTCCATTTGCCAGGAATACTCAGCTCACCCTTTTTTTCACTGCCAGCCTTTTCCAAATCTTGATAAACCAGCACCCCATCTTTTGACTCGATCAAAATATCCAAATCCAGGGTCATGCGCTCGGGCATATACAGCCGAGTGGCAACACCACCGACAATCACAAAAGGAGCTTGTTTGATAATGGCTTTAAGAGGGGTCACAGGATTACACCAAGTTCGTCGATCTAAAAAATCCAGACTACTTCCCGTTCCCGGCTTGACTCGCTTCTTAACAAGGTTCAAAAAAAGTCTGCGTCTGGCAGCATAGAGGTCAGGAATTTTCGGTGTCATTGTAGTCATATAAACAGACTTTTTATATTGGAATAATAGCAGATTATGACAGTTTTGTAAAGGGCAGGTCTGAACCGAAAGCTAGTCTGATGTGATTGACAATTGACATCTAGAGCTTCCCTCTAAATAGATTGATAATATTCCCGAGTTTATGGTATCATAATTTTGACAGTTTAAACCTGGTGCAGCCGATCGCAAATTTAAAAAAAACAAAGCGATCGCACCCCCCACCTTTGGCGTAAAATAAACGGAGTCCCGGACGAGTCAGAGCAACCGTGCAAGAGCAACACCCCAACCCATCCATCCCCAACCAACGCTGGCACATCTTCCCCCACCGCCCCGATGTCGCCGAAGTCCTCGTTGCCGCCACCGGACTCCACCCCATCCTCGCCCAAGTTCTCATCAACCGGGGCATCGAAACCCCCCGGGAAGCGGAAGCCTTCCTCAACCCGGACTCCGAGCATTTGCCCGAACCGATGGGGGAATTTCCAGACCTGCCCAAAAGCGTGGATCTGCTGCAAACGGCCATTAAAAATAACCAAAAAATCGCCATCTGCGGGGACTACGACGCCGATGGGATGACCAGCACGGCCCTGCTGATGCGATCGCTCTCCGAGTTGGGCGCCGATGTCACCTACGCCATCCCCAGCCGGATGCGAGAAGGCTACGGCATCAACAACCGCATCGTCGAGGAATTCCACGAGGAGGGCATTTCCCTAGTCCTCACCGTCGATAACGGCATCGCCGCCGCTGGCCCCGTCGCCCGGGCCAAGGAACTCGGACTCAACGTCATCATCACCGACCACCACGACCTGCCCCCGGTGCTCCCGGAAGCGGACGCCATTTTGAACCCGAAATTACTGCCCGAAACCTCCCCCTATTACGGCTTGGCGGGGGTCGGTGTCGCCTACGTTTTGGCGATCTGTCTGGCGCAAAGATTAGAACAAATGCAGGGGTTAGTGAGGCCGTTGTTGGAATTATTTACCCTCGGAACGATCGCCGATCTCGCCCCCCTAAACGGAGTCAACCGCCGCTGGGTGAAGCGGGGATTAAAATTATTGCCCCATTCGCCAATTCCGGGAGTCCAAGCCCTGATCCAAGTGGGCGGCGTTTCCACCACGCAAAAACCGGGGGAAAATACCACGCCTCTCAAACCCGATGATATCGGCTTTCGCCTCGGGCCGCGCATCAATGCGGTGGGGCGCATCGACGATCCCCAGGTGGTGATCGAGTTATTGACGACGGACAATATGGGCATTGCCCTGGAACGGGCGATGCAGTGCGAACAAATCAACCAGCGGCGACAACAATTGTGCGCGGAAATTGAGGAAGAAGCGATCGCCTGGTGTGAAACTAACGCTATCGATATTCAGGGCGATCGCGTGTTAGTTCCCGTCCAAAAAGAATGGCATCACGGCGTCATCGGTATCGTCGCCTCTCGCCTGGTAGAACGCTACGGCGCCCCCGTATTTATCGGCACCTACGAAGACGACGAAACCATCCGGGGTTCGGCGCGGGGAATTCCCGAATTTAACGTTTTTGAAGCCTTAGAATTTTGCCGAGATCTGCTGGGGAAATTTGGCGGACACAAAGCCGCCGGGGGATTTTCCCTCCCCGTCGAAAATCTGGAAGCCTTTCGCGATCGCCTCAGCCAGTTCGCCCACCAATGTTTGCAACCGGAACACCTGCGGCCTTTGGTGACGGTTGACACCCGGGCGAATTTGTCCGATATCAACTTCGATCTCTACCAACAAATCGACCGATTGCAACCCTGCGGGATCGAAAATAATCCCCCCACATTTTGGACTCCAAATTTGCGGATCTTGCAACAAAAAATTGTCGGAAAAGGTCACATCAAACTCACCTTATCCCAAGATCCCGAACCCGGAATGCCGCTGTCCGCCCTGCCAACTTTATCGGCGATCGCGTGGCGGTGGGGCGACTATTACCCCCTGCCGCAGCGGTTGGATGTGGCGTACAAACTGCGGGACAACACCTGGAACGGTCAGACCTCCATCGAGTTAGAAATCCTCGGCGTCCGCCTCCCCCAAACGCCAGCAACCCCCCCCAAAAAAGTGGCAGAATTTCACTATCGCGATCGCCCCTACCATTGCAGTATTGTCGCCGTCGGTGCGTCCTGTGAACTGCGAATTCGCAACCAGAAAGGGGAAGTGCTCGCCATACTCGCCGGACAGCCGACGGGACTGTTGGGGACAAGTCGCGATCGCGCCCGAACCGTCGATATTTCCAAACCCTTCTTTGCGGATCTGATCGAGAGGGCCCAGGATGCGTTGGGGACTCAGATGTCGTTTAGAGTCTGATCCGCTGATTTGACCGCCAATCGATCGCCGTCCCCCCGCCCCCCCGTGGGGGCAACCGTCTCGGGTTGCCCATTCGCCCCCCCGGTGGGGGCAACCGTCTCGGGTTGCCCATTCGCCCCCCCGGTGGGGGCAACCGTCTCGGGTTGCCCATTCGCAAGGGAAGAGGGCGATCGGCGATCGCCAAACTGAAGTCAATCCGACTAACCCCTGAGCGATACTAAACTATAAAGAAGCTCTTTTGGCAATCAATCGCAATTTGATGAATACCAGTACCATGACCCAAAATCCGCTCCTGATCGGCAAAGGACTCCCCCCGTTCGCCGACATCACGCCGGAACACGTCGTCCCGGGGATGACGCAACTTTTAGCCGAACTCGACGCCGAACTCACCCGTCTGGAAGAAACCGCCCAACCCACCTGGTCCGGGATCGTCGAGCCCCTGCAAAGCCTCCAAGAACGCTTAATTTGGAGTTGGGGAATCGTCAACCACCTGATGGGGGTGAAAAATAGCCCCGAATTGCGGAAGGCCCACGAAACCGTCCAACCCCAGGTGGTGCAATTTATCAACCGCCTCAACCAAAGCCAGCCCATCTACAAAGCCTTCAAAGCCCTGGCGGACTCCCCCGAGTGGGACGTACTCGAACCCGCCCAAAAGCGGATCGTCGAAGCCGCCATTCGGGACGCGGAACTCTCCGGCGTCGGTTTAGAAGGAGAAATCCGCGATCGCTTCAACGCCATCCAACTCGAACTCGCGGACCTGTCCACCAAATTTTCCAACCACGTCCTCGACGCCACCAAAGCCTTCGGCCTCACCCTGACAACCAAACAAGAGGTAGACGGCCTCCCCCCCAGCCTCCTGAGTCTCGCCGCACTCGCCGCCCGGGAAGCCGGAGAAGACGCCGCCACCCCGGAAAATGGCCCCTGGCGGATCACCCTCGACTTTCCCAGTTTCGGGCCGTTTTTGAAATACAGCACCCGCCGCGACCTGCGGGAAACCGTCTACCGGGCCTACATCACCCGGGCATCGGAAGGGGATCTGGACAATTCCCCCGCGATCGAACGGATTTTGGACCTGCGTCGGCAAAAGGCCCACATCCTCGGTTTTCCCAGCTACGCCGAATTGAGTTTGGCGAGTAAAATGGCGCCCAATGTCGCCGCCGTCGAAGAACTGTTGGAGGAATTGCGGGCCGCCAGCTACGACGCCGGGATGAAAGAATTTGAAGACCTCAAAGCCTTCGCCGCCTCCAAAAACGCCCCGGAAGCGGCCGATCTCAAACATTGGGATATCCCATTTTGGTCGGAACGCCAGCGGGAAGAAAAGTTTTCCTACACCGCCGAAGAATTGCGGCCCTATTTCCCCCTCCCCCAAGTTTTGGACGGGTTATTCGGACTGGTTAAGCGGATTTTCAATATCGCTATCACCCCGGCGGACGGGTTGGCGCCGGTTTGGCATCCCGACGTCCGCTATTTCCAAGTGGCTGATTCAACTGGGGAAGCGATCGCCTATTTTTACCTAGACCCCTACAGCCGTCCGTCGGAAAAACGCGGCGGCGCCTGGATGGACGAGTGCGTCACCCGGGCGAAACTCATCGAAGACGGCCACACTAAAATTCGCCTTCCCGTCGCCTATTTGCAGTGCAACCAGACTCCCCCGGTGGACGGAAAGCCCAGTTTGATGACCTTCGCGGAGGTGGAAACCCTGTTCCACGAATTCGGCCACGGTTTGCAACATATGCTAACCACCGTCGATTATCCGGGGGCGGCGGGTATCAATAACGTCGAGTGGGATGCGGTGGAATTGCCCAGCCAATTTATGGAAAATTGGTGTTACGATCGCGCCACCTTATTCGGCATGGCGCGGCACTACGAAACCGGCGAACCCCTCCCCGAACATTACTATCAAAAACTCCTCGCCGCCCGCACTTACATGAGTGGGACGGCGACGTTGAGGCAGTTACATTTCGGGTTCGTGGATCTGGAATTGCACCACCGCTACCAACCGGGCGGAAAAGAAACGGTGAACGAACTTCGCAACCGCATCGCGGCCAAAACCACCGTTTTAAAACCCCTGCCGGAAGACTCGTTTTTGTGCGCCTTCAACCACATTTTCGCCGGGGGATATGCGGCGGGTTACTACAGTTACAAATGGGCGGAAGTCCTGAGTGCCGACGCCTTCGCCGCCTTTGAAGAAGCGGGATTGGAAAATGAAAGCGCGATCGCATCCGTCGGAAAACAATTCCGCGACACCGTTTTGGGACTCGGCGGCAGCCTCCACCCAATGGAGGTGTTCAAAACCTTCCGAGGACGGGAACCGAGCACCAAACCCCTGCTGATTCATTCCGGATTAATCCCCGCAACTTAGAAAATTGTCCGTTGTTGGGGCGGGAACCCCTCTTTACCGCGCTAAAGCGCAACAACGACATCCCCCCGTTGTTGGGGCGGGAACCCCTCTTTACCGCGCTAAAGCGCAACAACGACATCCCCCCGTTGTTGGGCTTTAGCCCCTCAGTGGCGCCCAAGCGCAACAACAAACGGATCTTTTTTTATCACAATTATGCGCCCACTATTCGTCAGCAAATTAAAAGTCGATTCCCTGGAAATTGCGATCGCGGATCTTCCCCCCCACCTGGAAGGAACCCGCCTCGTCCAACTCAGCGATTTTCACTATGACGGCGTGCGGCTCTCCGATGCCCTCCTCGACGAAGCGATCGCCACATCCAACCGCCTCGAACCCGACCTGGTTTTCCTGACCGGAGATTTCGTCACCCGCGACACCCAACCCGTCCACCGCCTCGTCCGACACCTCAAACACCTGCAAACCCGGGCCGGAATTTATGCCGTTTTGGGAAATCACGACAATCACTACCCCCATTCCATCCGCGAAATTACCGCAGCCTTGACTCAAATCGGCATCCGCGTCCTCTGCAACGAAATCGTCTATCCCCTCGGTTCCGAACTGGCGATCGTCGGATTTCCCGACTTATTTTCCAAACAATTTTACCCCGAATCGGTGATGAAATCAATCCCCGAAACCCTCCCCCGCATCGTCCTATCCCACAACCCCGACACCGCCGCCATGCTGCAACCTTGGCGCGTCGATCTGCAATTGTCCGGCCACACCCACGGCGGCCAAATCGTATTACCTTTGATCGGCGCCTTGCCCGGTTGGCTGCAAAAAATTCGCCGCAAAATTCCCCGACATCTGCGGTGGCTGTTCCCCTTCCGATCGGGATGTCTCCACATATTCAAACACTGGGAATGGGCGTCCGGCTTGCATCCCGTCGGCGACAATACCCTCTACGTCAATCGCGGCCTGGGAACCTATTTCCCCGGCCGTTTCAACTGTCCCCCAGAACTCACACTCATCACCCTAACTCGGAAATAAAAATTTCTCCGTGTCCTGGAGTGCCTGGAGTGGTTAAAATCCACTATTTATATTGCACCCGAGGATCTAAAAACCCGTACAAAATATCTGCCGCCAGATTAAACAGAACAACAAAAATGGCGTAAATAAACGTAATCGCCATGACGACAGGGGTATCGCTGCGATAAATCGACTCGATCAACAGCGCCCCAATGCCCGGAACCCGAAACACCTGTTCCGTGATCAATGCGCCGGTAAAAATAGCCGGAATATTTAATGCCATCAGGGTGACGACCGGAATCAAAGCATTGCGTAAAATATGACCGTTGACGACCTGAAAATTGGGCAACCCTTTAGCCTGGGCTGTGCGGACGTAATCCCGGTTCAATTCTTCCAACATCGAAGAACGGATAAATCGCATTAATGGGGCAGCTTGAAATAGAGTTAAAACGGCGATCGGCATCACCGACTGTTTGATTTGTTCCCCAAAGGTTTGCAGGTTGGTGACTTTTAATGTGCTATTATAAATAAAGGGAAACCAGTCGAGCTGGACGCTGAAAAGAATGATGAAGAGCAGTCCGGTGAAGAAGGGGGGGAGAGAGAATCCCAAAAAAGCGAAAGTCGTGGCTACTTGGTCGAAAATAGAGTGGCGTTTGAGGGCGGAAATGATGCCCAGGGGAAACGCGATCGCGATCGCCAATAAATAAGCAGTCCCGGCAATCCAAAGCGTCGCTGGGAGGCGCTGCAAAATCAGTTCGCCCACCGGGGTACGGCTGGTGAAAGAATAGCCCATATCCCCTTGCAAAAAAGACCACGCCCATTTAATATAACGGATGGGAAGGGGTTGGTCTAATCCGAGCGATCGCCGAATATTTTCCCGCACTTCCGCCGTAATCGAAGGGTTGGTGGCGAACTCCCCCATCGGGTCGCCGGGGGCTAGTGCCAAGACTAAAAATAACACCAAACTGATGGCGATCAAAGTGGGAATGGCACCCAACAGGCGATTGATAATATATCGAGTCATCGGTTCCAATTCTGCAATTTGTCGTCAATCCAGCGTAGCTTGACAATCTTATCATCAAAATCAGAAAAATATCAATTCAGAAACTCGGTTTCTTTTCCGAAAATCCTGCTAAAATGGTAAAAAATACCATCAATTATGAAAGCCAAAGGTTGGCTGTGATTGTTGTCATCGATACCTCGGGACTATCAAATTCAGGTCAATTCGTGTCGGTTTCTTCAAAAATGACATCTTCATAAAGCAGGTCGATGGGAAAGCTGAAATCGACGCTGGTCAGTTGTATTTCATCTCCTTCCCCATAATTGTAAAGTTCCCAAATTCCACTTTCATTCAGTCGGAAACATTCCACGATCGCCCGTTTCGTGTCGATCAAAACGTATTCTTTTAAACTGGAGATACGACGGTAATTTTGAAACTTTCGGCCCCGGTCAACCGCTTCCGTCTTGGGGGAGATAACTTCGACAATCAGGCGGGGGTGATAGAGGACTTTGGTGGCGCGTCGGTCGGTTTCGTCGCAAGTGACCATCACATCTGGATAGAAAAAGGGGCCGGCTTCGGAAATGCCGAGTTTGGCATCGGCCATCGAAACTTTACATCCCCTGCCGCGCAGGTGATTTTTGAGGGCCGTGGTCAGGTTGACGGCGATATCGTTGTGGGGAATACTTCCCCCGGTCATGGCAAATACTTGACCGTCAATATATTCATATTTGAGGGGTTGTTTTTCTTCCCATTCGAGGTATTCTTCGGGGGCGAAAGGTGGACGTTCTGGAATGGCAATCATTGTTGATTTCCTCTCGGACTAGAAAATGGACGATTACACATTTGGGGGGCATTCAATCGGTGCTATCTCATCTATTTTAAGGTACGCCGGCCGCATTGTGGAGGTCAGGTTACTTCCCCCACCATAAACCTAGAAACCGGGTTTCTACCAACATCTCTCCTCCCCACCCAAATTTGCCCGATAAACCCGGTTTCTTCCTCGGGCAAATTTGGGAAATAGCCCGGAAGCGATCGCACAACTTTTGGGCTTGCCATTGTCAGAGATTCAACAGATTTTGCAATCTTCCGATGAGGGGCGATCGTCAAAAATCGGGGCGAATGGCATTCACCCTCTCCCGTGGAAGAGATCCGACAAATTTTGCCATCCTAAAATTGCGGGAAAGGAAACGGACAATTCGCCCTTTCCCCTCCCCGCAGTTTCTGATTGCCGAACGATAGAAATCGTTTTTGTTCAAACAATTCTGGCGGACATGATTAGGGGTCGAGAGAGAAGTCACCTTCTCCCCCTCCCATTCTCCAAGCGTGCATGAGACTTTCACCTCACACGGCT
>NZ_JAYFER010000615.1:0-224 GCF_055795065.1 Lyngbya sp. CCY1209 | reverse complement strand
TCGGGAGATGCGATCGCATCCGATATCTTTTCAATACCAGAAGTTTCTGACTGTCTCTGAATTGGGGAAATCTCCGATATCTCTTCAATAGCAGAAGTTTCCGATTCTCTTTGAATACTGGGAGAGTCATTAGAAGCGATCGCATCCGATATCGTTTCCGAAGGGGAAGATTCTGATTGTCTCGGAATTGAGGAAGTTTCGGATTCTCGCTGAATTGGGGATGA
>NZ_JAYFER010000614.1:0-2230 GCF_055795065.1 Lyngbya sp. CCY1209 | reverse complement strand
GCTTGGGAATCAATTCCCGAGGGCGCAAGCCTTGCGCCCCTACCAGCTCAAATCATCTAAAGATGATTGGGGAGGTTGTACGAATCTGATGTAAGATGCCCCCTCTGCCCCCTCTGCCTCCTCCGCCTCCCTGCCCCCATGCCTCCCCTGCTGGGGAATTGCCAAAAAAAAATCCACCGACGCGGTGGCGGTGGATAGTCCAGATATGATGGTGTGAGGAGCGAGCAACTAAACTTGCTTACTGTTTTTAGAATACTCGCCCCTTGTTACAGACTTGTGTCAGCCTCATGAAGATTTTGTGACACGGGTGAAAGCTAGGCGTTTTGCCACATGACGCGAATTTGACCGGGCAGGGTTTGACCGATTTCTCGAATGCTGGCGGCGGAGAGGGCTTTTTTCAGGGTCGAGAAGACGACGCCGACCACCGTGATGCCGTCCATGTTTTTGGGCATCGTGCCTTCCTGTTCCACCCGGAAGATAAAGGTATCGTCTTCGATGACAAAGGGGGAACGCATCCGGCTCAGGAGGCGCACCAGGGGATTGGTGTCTTTCCAGAGGGCGATGATTTCCGGGCGTTCCGCGTCGGAGAGGTAGGTGGAGTTGGCCAGGTCGGTGGCGATGCGATCGCTTGCTTCTTTGGTCATCAGGTCCCGCATGGTGCGGAAGACGACCTCCGAGAGGTCCCGGGCATCATAAATATCGTCGAGTCCGGTTTTGATTTGGATCTGCTCTAAAAAGGATGCGGTTGTAGCAACTGTCATATAAAGTTTATCTCTCGTTTGCTTTTCTATCTGTAACGTAGTGTAACGCATTGTTAAGATTTGTTGCAAGTCCCTTGCGGAATTTTGTAAAAATTGCTAGAAATTCTCGCCCCCCGAAGTTCCGGAAAATCGAGGCGTGGGGGATAATGGGGGATGTCAGTTCGGTAGGATAGGTAGTGCCGTGGCACAAACATTTCAGGCTAAAATCTACGTCACCCTTCGTCCCTCGGTGTTGGACCCGGCGGGAACGGCGGTTCGGTCGGGCGTCCGGCAGATGGGATATGAAAATGTGGAACAGATCCGGATCGGCAAGTATATTGAAGCGACGCTGACGGCGGAGAATGAGGAGGAGGCGAAGCGAGAGTTGGACGAAATTTGCGATCGCATCCTCGCCAACCCGGTGATCGAAACCTACCGGTTCGACTTGACTCCGGTATCGGAAACTGCAACGACTGCGGCGAGTTAAGGCCCCCAAACCCCCAATTCTGGGGGCTTACCAGGCCCCCAAACCCCCAATTCTGGGGGCTTTGAGAAATGGCCCCCAAACCCCCAATTCTGGGGGCTTCCCAGGCCCCCAAACCCCCAATTCTGGGGGCTTACCAGGCCCCCAAACCCCCAATTCTGGGGGCTTCCCAGGCCCCCAAACCCCCAATTCTGGGGGCTTCAAATGGATTAAATTTTCACGAATTATTTCACACTGCGATATGAAATTTGGCGTTCTCGTTTTTCCCGGTTCCAACTGCGATCGCGATGTGGCTTGGGTGACGCAGGGATTGTTGAACCAACCCACCCGCATGGTGTGGCATCAAGATACGGATCTTTCGGATATCGATGTGGTGGTGATTCCGGGGGGGTTTAGCTACGGCGACTATCTCCGCTGTGGTGCGATCGCCCGGTTTTCCCCCATTATGAGGGCGACGGTGGAGCACGTCAACGCCGGAAAGTTGGCGATCGGGATTTGCAACGGTTTCCAGGTGTTGACGGAAGCCGGACTGCTGCCGGGGGCCTTGGTGCGAAATCGGGATTTGCATTTTATTTGCGATCGCGTTCCGCTGACGGTGACGAACACTAACACTCCCTGGACGCAAAATTACTCCCCCAACGAAACAATTACTCTTCCCATCGCCCACGGGGAAGGTTGTTATTACGCCGACGCGGATACGCTGGCGGAATTGGAGGATAACAATCAGGTGGTTTTCCGCTATGCGGGAGATAATCCCAACGGTTCCCTCAACAATATCGCCGGAATTTGTAACCGCCAGGGGACGGTTTTGGGGATGATGCCGCACCCGGAACGGGCGTCCGATCCGATGCTGGGAAATACTGACGGGATCAGATTGTTTGAGGGGTTGTTGAAGGAGTTGGCGGCTGTTTAATTATATGGTTTCTTCATCCCCACCTATAGCAATC
Source organism: Lyngbya sp. CCY1209 (assembly GCF_055795065.1). Classification (NCBI taxonomy): domain Bacteria; kingdom Bacillati; phylum Cyanobacteriota; class Cyanophyceae; order Oscillatoriales; family Microcoleaceae; genus Lyngbya; species Lyngbya sp. CCY1209. The sequence continues at coordinate 59 of NZ_JAYFER010000614.1, read as the reverse complement.
GGAAACCATTTGTAAAATTGTCTGGCCCCCAAACCCCCAATACTGGGGGCTTTGAGTCG
>NZ_JAYFER010000613.1:0-22410 GCF_055795065.1 Lyngbya sp. CCY1209 | reverse complement strand
AACAAGCCATTTCCCATCAGTGGAGGCAAGGCTCTGTGCTTGCCCATCAACAAATTATCAACAAGCCATTTCCCATCGGTAGAGGCAAGCCTCTGTGCTTGCCCAAGGTAAATTATAGGGATTGACAATTCATAAATCGGGCAACCCGAGACGGTTGCCCCCACCCCCCATCAAAATAGTGCAGTTCGCTGACAAATTCATAAATCGGGCAACCCGAGACGGTTGCCCCCACTCCCCCATCAAAATAGTGCGGTACGTTACATTTCATTAACGCACCCGACTTTAGTATTACAATGGATCTGAGATCGCATCGATTCAGACTGAACGAACCTTCCATGCTCAACATTCCTCACATCCTCGCTCAAGAACTGTCCCTGAAAGCCTATCAAGTCGAAAATGCCTTAGAATTGTTCGCGGAGGGGGCAACCATCCCGTTTGTCGCCCGCTACCGGAAAGAGCGGACGGGTTCCCTCGACGAAACCCAACTGCGGGATATTTCCGAACGATATAACTATTTGACGGAACTCGAAGATCGCAAAAAAACGATACTCGAAGCGATCGCATCCCAGGGCAAACTCACCGACGAATTGCATGGGAAAATAGACGCCTGCCTGCTGAAAACCGAACTCGAAGATCTTTATCTTCCCTACCGCCCCAAACGCCGCACCCGCGCCACTACCGCCCGGGAACGGGGACTCGAACCCCTCGCCGATTTTATCGCATCCCTGAACCGGCGCGACGCCCCCGCCGTCTCTTTGGAAGCGGAAGCCGCCAAATATATCGACGCGGAAAAGGGGGTGAAAACGGCGGAAGATGCCCTCGGCGGTGCCGCCGACATCATCGCAGAAGCGATCGCGGAAACGGCGGAATTGCGGGCGGATTTGCGGGAATATCTGATGGAAGAGGGGGCGTTTGTTTCCCGGGTTAAGGATGACTACCCGGAGGGTTCCACGAAGTTCGAGATGTACCGAAATTTCCGGGAAGACGTGATGGAAATCAAGCCACACAACCTGCTGGCGTTGCTGCGGGGGGAGGCGGATGGGATTCTGAAGGTGGATTTAGATTTCGATGAATCTTTTATTTTAGCACATTTGGAGTCGAAAATTATCCGCAGCAAAAATCCTGAAATTCGACAATTTTATAAGGCGACAATCAAAGATGGGTTTAACCGATTGATGAAGAACTCGTTGATTAGTGAAATCAGGAGCGATCGCAAAGCCGACGCCGACATCGAATCCATCAAAACCTTTGAAGCCAATTTGCGGGAGTTGTTGCTGTCCCCCCCGGCGGGGATGAAACCGACGCTGGCGATCGATCCGGGGTTCCGGACGGGGTGCAAAGTTTCGGTGTTGTCGGAAACCGGAAAGTTCTGCGAATATCAGACAATTTTCCCCCACCAGTCCGCCAACCAACGCCAATCGGCGGCGAAAACGATTCGGGGATTTATCGATAAATATAATATCGAATTGATCGCGATCGGCAACGGAACCGCCGGACGAGAAACCGAGGATTTTGTCAAAGAAACAATAGCCTCTTTACCCAACAAACCCATTCACGTCATGGTGAACGAATCCGGCGCCTCGATTTACTCCGCCAGCGACGTGGCGAGGGCGGAATTTCCCGAGTTAGATCTTACCGTCCGGGGGGCGATCAGTATCGGGCGCCGCCTGCAAGATCCCCTGGCGGAATTGGTGAAAATTGACCCCAAATCCATCGGCGTGGGACAGTATCAACACGATGTCGATCAAAAATTACTCAAGAAAAAACTCGATGAAACCGTCGAAAGTTGCGTCAACTATGTGGGGGTGGAACTCAACACGGCGTCGAAGGAATTGCTGACGTTTGTTTCCGGAATCACGCCCGCGATCGCCCAAAATATCGTCAAATACCGCAACGAAAAGGGAGCTTTCAAAAACCGCAAAGAACTGCTGAAGGTGTCCAAACTCGGGCCGAAAGCCTTCCAGCAATCCGCCGGATTTTTGCGGATTCGGGGCGGCGCGAACCCCCTCGACAATACCGCCGTCCACCCGGAAAGTTACCCGGTGGTGGAACAAATTATATCGGATTTAGAAATCCCGTTAAATTCGATTTCCAAAACCTCCGACAAACTCAAATCAGTGAACTTGAAACGGTACGTCACCGATACCGTCGGCTTGCCCACCCTCAAGGATATTGTCGCCGAATTGGAGAAGCCGGGACGGGACCCGCGATCGGAATTCAAATACGCCACATTCCGGGATGATATCAAAGAAGTGTCCGACTTGAAACCGGGGATGCAGTTGGAGGGAATTGTCACCAACGTCGTCAATTTCGGCGCCTTCGTGGATATCGGCGTTCACCAGGACGGCTTGGTGCACATCTCCCAACTCGCCGATCGCTTCGTCGAAGATCCCAAACAGATCGTCCGGGTGGGACAGGTGGTAAACGTCCGAGTTTTGGAGGTGAATGAAAAGCTCAAACGCATCAGTTTATCAATGCGCGGCGTGTGATGGTGGGTTCGTTGTTGGGCTTGAATCCCACCCCCAATTCTGGATTCAATTCCGATCGCGATCGCCGCTCGTGCGGTGTCTTTTCCATCGGCATTTTTCACCCCCTCCCGCCCCGCTTTGGGGGGAGGAGAGAGGATTAAATCACAGGAAACGCGACAAAACATAGCCGTCAATTTCCTTTATAAAAATTGGAAATAGCTGTCGCCGAGATCGAGGGAAGATGCATCTTCGATGACGGCAAGGAGTTCGCGATCGCCGCTCAAATTCGTGGACAAAATTGCCGTTCCCGAAGGCAATTCAACGCCGGTTTCTGCCGAGAGATCTGCAGTGGAAACCAGTTGATAGCCATCAGCCGTTCCGAAGAGTAAGATGGTATCTTCACCGGAGTCAAAGTCGGCGACTCGGGTGTAACCTTCCCCGGCGCGGCTGGCCCCGATCAAAGTATCCTCGCCGCGATCGCCGAGGAGGAGGTCGTTGCCGCTGCCGCCGATCAAACTGTCGTTGCCCTGGCCGCCGTAAATTTCATCGTCGTCGCCGTCGCCGTAAATTGTATCGTTGTCCTGATTTCCAAACAGGACATCTTCCCCATCTCCCCCGTAGACCACATCGACGCCGCGATCGCCGAACAGGGTGTCACCGCCGTCCGAACCCACCACGATATCGTTATCTTGGCCGCTGAACAGCAGGTCATCCCCCCCCTGGCCGTCGAGAAAATCATCCCCCTTAAAGGAAGAAATGGTGTCATTGCCATCCCGGCCGAGGATCACGTCATTGCCGTCCGTGCCCAAGATTTCCTCCCCTTCGGAACTGCCGATTTCGCTGGTGGGGGGACTCAGGGGGGAGAGTTGATCGAAGTGGTTCCGAAAGAAAAAGACATCGGCGTCTGCCCCCCCCAGCAGGGTATCCACCTCCTCCGTCGAGACGGTCGGCGGTTCGAGGGGTTCTTCGGGCGTCTGGCCATTGTTGGTGTCTTGAACTTGGTCTTCCATTGTCCTAAAAAATTGACAACAATTTTGGTTCTACTCTGTATTTTCCTCCACCTCAATTTACCTTCGGGATATCCCGCAATAAAATTCAAACAATTTCAACAGTTTTTAATGTTTCCATCGTCGCCGGCGATCCCGATCCGATTTCGATTCACCGTCAATTGGGGGGGCGGTAGGGGCCGGGACATTTTTCCCCCCGCCCCTCCCCGCCGTATTTTCACAAGTTTTAGGGGGTTGAATTTTTGCGATTAAAAATCAAGAAAATCGAAAATAATCCGCCCCCAAATCCAATCCAAAAACGTCTGCGACCACAGCGATCGCCTCCACTTCCCCGACCAAATTTTCGCGGATGATCGCCGTCCCCTCGGGCAGTTCGGGAGGCGACAATTCCAGGCGGAAGCGTTCCGGCAGGCCGCTGAGTAAGATGACATCTTCTTCGATGTCGAAATCGTTAATTAGCGTGTACCCCTGCGCCCGGGTACTGAAACCCGTCAAAGTGTCATCGCCCTTGTCGCCGAAGAGGAGATCGCTACCCGTCCCCCCGAGGAGGCTGTCGTTATTTTGGCCGCCGTAAATCGTATCGGCCCCGCCGTCCCCGAAAATGACATCGCCTTCCTGGTTGCCGTAGATGACATCCGCTTCCGGGCCGCCGTAGAGGGTATCGCCGCCCTTTTCCCCGAACACCGTATCGTCCCCGCTGTTGCCGATGACGATATCATTTTCCTGGCCCCCGAGGAGGCGATCGCTTTCCCCCTGTCCGTCCAAGAAATCATCTTCCCGGAATCCCAACAGGGTGTCACCGTCCCCCCGGCCAAAGATGACATCGTTGCCGTCTTGCCCCGGCAAGCTGTCGGGGTCGGGTGTGCCAAATTGGGTGATGGGGGGACTCAGGGGTGCGAGTTGGTCCACGTTGCTGCGAAGCCAGAACACATCTGCTCCCGGGCCCCCGTTGAGGGTGTCCACCTCCACCGGTTCCGGAATCGTGGCGGGGACGACGTCCGCATTCGTCAGGGCGACGCGGCGGGACAGTCCGTCGAAGGTGGGGTCGTCGCCGGCGGCGACAAAATCGATCGCGTAGGGCCTTTGGCCGTCAACTTCCCCGTCCGCCTGCCCCGTCACCGTCACCGTCTGGGGGACATCCCAATTGTCGGGGGTGAACGTCAGCGCCGCGGGTTCGGCCACCCCCTCGCCCGGATTGGAACTCTCAACGGAGACGACCACATCCGCCGTCGGGGAACGCTCCAAAACGGCCGTAAATTCCACCGTCCCGCCGCTTTCGTCCGTCTCCCGCCCGGAGTCGGGGGCGAAACGAACCGCCAGATCGGTTTGGGCGCCCACCGTCACCAGAAATTCATCGGTGGTGGTATCTTCCCCGTCGGAAACCGCCAGGGTGACGAAAGCCTCCCCGCTTTCGCCCGGGGCCGGGGTGATGGCGACGGTGCGATTTTCCCCTTCCCCGGCCAAAATCATCCCGTCCGGGGGAATCAAAGTCGGGTTGTCGGAAGTGGCGGTGACGGTCAACTCCTGCGCCGGGGTTTCCGCATCTTCCATCGTAAATGGAATGGGCGGGGCGGGGAGATCTTGGAAAAAGGCGGTGTCGGAAATGTCGGTAATTGTGGGGGGAATATTTTCCGGTTCCTCATCATCTACGACGGTCAAAGTGGCGGTATTTTGCCGTCCGAAAAACACGCCTCCCTCGGGATCATCCAAAATCAGATCCACTGTTTCATCATCTTCTAAAATTGCGTCATCAACGATGGAAATCCTGACGGTTTGCACGATCTGGCCGTCGCCAAATTCCACAACTAAAGGCGAGTTATTGATGTAGTCGTCGGGGGAAGTTGCGGTGTCGTCGGCGAGGTTGACGTTGACGCGGAGGACGCCCTCGCTGCCGCCGTCGCGGACGAGGGTGAGGGTGGCTTCGGAATCGGTTTCATCTACTTGAAAGTCAGCCTCGGCGAACTGGATGCTGCCGACGGGGTTATCGTCATCTTCGATCGCCAACACGGCTTCACTCCGCGTCCCCACATTAGCGCCGCCGGTGGGGTTGTCGAGGCGGAGGATCACCGTCTCGCCATTTTCGGCGATCGCATCGTCTTCGATGGGGATGTTGACGGTGGCCGAAGTCTGGCCGTCGGCGAATTCCACCGCCACCGGGGAGATATTGGTGTAATCCTCCGGGGCGATCGCGGTTTCGTCTTGCAGGGACAATTCGACGCCGACGGCCCCGAAATCCCCCTCGCCGCGGGTAATGGTAATAGAAGCCGTGGGAATCCCCTCGATGACGTTATATTCGACACTTTCAAAAGCCAGGGTCCCCGGCGGGTTGTCGTTGTCCTCGATGGTGGCGGTGGCGGTGCGGTTCTCCCCGAACAGGATGCCGCCGGTGGCGTTGTCGAGGGAGACGGTAAAGGTTTCGGGATCTTCGCGGCGATCGTCGTCGAGAATCGGGATGGCGACGGTTTGGCGGGTCTGGCCGTCTTCAAATTCCACCCGCCGCGGCGATATATCAGTATAATCGTCCGGTGCGATCGCGCTGCCGTCGCGGACAAATAGATCCGCGCCGATACTCCCCGCGCTGCCCCCGGTGCGGACCACCGCCACTTCCAGGTTGGCCGTCCCCTCCGTCACCGTATATTCCGCCGCTTCCAGGGACAGGCGTCCGGGGGGATTGTCATTATCTTCAATGGTGACGGTGGCCCGCCGGGTCGCCCCGAAGCTGGCCCCCCCGGTGAGGCTGTCCAAAAACAGGCTGAACGATTCGGACCCCTCGAACACCCCGTCGTCAACGATGGGGACGCTGATGGTGGCCTCGGTCTGGCCGTCGGCCAATTCCAGGCTGACGGGGGAATTATTGATGAAGTCCCGCGGCGCCGTGGCGCTGCCGTTGGCGACCAGAACCCGGGTGCTGACGGCGCCGGAACTGCCCTCCCGGCGGATGACGGTGGCGGTGACGGCGGGGGTGCCCTCGGTGACGGTGTATTCGGCGTTTTGGAAAGCCAGGAGTCCGGCGGGGTTGTCGTCGTCTTCGATAGTGACGGCAGCCTCGGACCGTCGCCCGATCGCCGCCCCCCCGGTGGCATTTTCCAGGCGGACATTAAAGGTTTCGTTGGGTTCCGAGATCTCGTCGTCGGTGATGGGGACGTTGACGGTGGCCGAGGTCTGGCCGTCGGCCAACCGCACCGTCACCGGGGAAATGTCGGTGTAATCTTGGGGGGCCCGGGCCGTCCCGTCTTCCAGGTTCAGGGTGGCGCTGACGGCCCCTTCGTCCCCGTCGGTGCGGGTGACGGTGATGGCCGCGGTGGGTGTTCCCTCGGTGACGCGGAATGCCGGACTGCCGATTTCCAGGGTTCCGGGCCGGTTCTCGTTATCCAGGATGGTAACGGTGGCGGTGCCCCGGTCCCCGATGATCGCGTTGCTGGCCCCCCCGGTGAGGCTGTCGAGCACCAGTTCCAGGACTTCGTTTTCCTCCAAAACCGCGTCGTCGTTGATGGGCACGGCGAGGGTGACGCGGGTTTCGCCGGGGGCGAAGGTGACGGTTTGGGGGGTATTGTCAAAATCCTGGATGGCGGAGTCGGGGTCGAGGGGGGGCGTCGCACCGCTGGCGGTCCCCTCCCGGAGGTTGAGGGTGATGACGGAGGCGGCGGCGGTGTCTCCGGTGCGATCGAGGGTGATTTCCGCCCCGTCGGGGATTCCGTCTTCGTTGACGCGGTAGGTGGCGCGGCTGAAGTTGACGGTAGCCGGGGGTACGGCCGCGATCGCCCCCGAAAATTCCGAGGTGTCGCCGTTCGGATTCGTGGCCGTGGCGGTGACGAAATCCCCCTCAGTGAGGGCGACGGGGAGGTTGAGGGTAAAGCTGGCATCGCCGTTGCTATCTGTTGTAATTGGGGTTTCCCCGATCAAAGTTCGGCCCTGGCGGGTGGCGGCGGTGTTGGAGAAAAATTGCAGGGTGAAATTGCTCTCGGGGGTGCTGTTGAGGGTCCCGGTGAGGGTGGTACTCGTCCCGTCGGAAAAAGCCCCTGTGAGAGTGGGGAAGTTTTGCCCGGTGTTGGGGCCCAGATCGGCGTCGAGGGGGTCGTTGGGGGTGAGGTCGTCGTCGCCGAGATCGATGCCCAAACCGCCGTTGTCCGCGATCGCATTGCCGACGATGGTATTGCCGACACCCCGTTCGACGGCGATCGCATCCCGGCGGTTGAAGGCGATCGTGTTGTTGGAAATGGCGTTATCCCCGGCGTTGATAAAGATCCCCCAGCGGCCGTTGCCCAGGTCGGCGGTCCCGGCCAGGTCGGTGCCGATGGCGTTGCCCCGAATTTGGTTGCCGGTGGCGTTTGCCCCCGCAATTAAAATCCCCGTGAAGGTATGTCCGGAGATGATATTGGGATTTTCGGGGGTGCCGATGATGTTGTCGGGGGACTCGGAGATGGAGATGCCGAACCCATTCCCCAGGGCTGTGGCACCCCGGCTGTCGGTGCCGATATAGTTCCCTTCGATGACGTTGCCGCCCCCCCCGATCACTTCGATGCCGAAAGCCGGAAACCGGTTAATAACCAGCCCCCGGACGGTGCTGTTGCCGCCGGTCAGGGTCAGGCCAGAGCCCCCGCCGGCTTGGCTGCCGTCGAGTTCGATGACGGGGGTGCCCCGGAAGCCACTTTGGGAGGTGCCGTCGATGGTGACGGGGCTTGTAATGGCGGGGAGGGGCGACTGGGGGCGGATTGTGTAGGTGTCGGTATTGAAATTGAAGTTGGGATCGAGGATGAATAAGTCAAACCGGATCTCGTCGGCTTCGGGACTGGCGTTGGCGTCCGCGATCGCCTGCCGCAGGGAACCGGGGCCGTCGTCGGCGGTGGTGGTGACGGTGAAGGTGGCGAAGGTGCCGGGGTAGGTTTGCCGCACTCGGGGGGTGAAGGGGGACGGGGAAAGGATCTCGCCGATCTGATAATCGAGATCCCAGGTTCCTCCACCGGCTGGGTTGCCGACAATACGGGTGGATGCGGCGATCGCGACGCCGGTGAGTCGGTGCAGGTTTTGCAGGAATTTCTGTCCCCGGTTGCGGGCGAAGTTGCAGGCGTAGAGGCAGATTTCGCCGACGTCCCACTGTCGCAGGGTGTCGGCATCGGGGGGGGTGTCGCCTAGGTCGAGGTGGCCGTCGGAACCGTGGCAAATGAGATGTAAACTCCGGGTGGGGACGCGGCGGATGGCGTCTGCAATTTGGCTGACGGGATCGCCATCGCCCAGGTGGAGCACGCGGACACCGGGGATGAGGCCGGCGGCGAGGCGTTCGGGTTCGTCAACTCGGGGGGCGATCGCCACCAGGATTTCGGCGGGTTGCAGGTTGTCTTGGATTGCGGTTTGGATGTGTCGTTGCATTATCACTCTCTCGGCTGACGGTAGGTTAACCCGGGTGGGGTGAACGGGGGATCGACGATCCTTTGCGGGCCTTCTGGCCATCCGTCCGGAATTTTGGCGGGCGGATGCGGAGAAAATTCATTCGCCGCACAACAAAAGTGATCAGAAGTTTAACAATAGAAACGAATTTTTATGGTGTATTGTTTCCATTCCAATTAGTCAAACCCCGCTGGGGTCTAACCCCTCATTTTTCGGAGTGGGGGAGTTTAACCACTCCAGGCACAGAGGACACGGAGAGGTTTTCTGGTTTCGATGTAAATGGGATTATTGCGTCCGATTTTCTGCGGCGACGGTCGCGATTTCATTTAGGATTTGGGCGAGATTTTTGGAGGGTTTGATATTATCTTTTATTTCGGAATAATAATTTTGGATGATTTCGTCCATCCGGCGGCGCTGTTTTTGCCGAAATTTGGGGTTGTTTCCGAGGGTGATTGCGAGTTGTATATAGGTGCGATCGTCGGGGGCGATTAAGTCGGAGACTCCCATTTCCCGCAGCAATGCTGCCCCCAGTGAGTGGTGGGGTTTCGCCCCGTTTTTGACGACGATGGGCAGGCCGGCGTTGAAGGCGTTAAATAATGATATGATATCGGATATCGGGTGGGAGTCTAGGTAGATATCGGCGAGTTTGAGGCAGCTTTGCAAGTCGGAGTTGCTGGGGGGTTCGTCGAAGTTTAACAGCAAAATGCGATCGGGATCGATCTGATATTTTTCGAGAATTCCCGTGCAGTTTTGCAGCCACGGCTTTTGTAGGTGGGCGCGATCGCTTTGATTCCAAAAGGGGTAAATTAACAGGAGAGAATTGGGAACTTCGGATAATATGCACCCCCAAGATTCGATTAATTCGGGTGTGATTTTGAGGGAATCGATGCCAGAAGCGAAAACAACGGCTTTTTTTGATATTTCTAAAGATAGGCGATCAAGGTCTAGGCGGGGTGGAGATTGTGCCGTCGCCCAGCAATAACCACTTTCCGCGATCGGCAAGATTTGGGGGTTAGCCGTATCGGGGCGGGTGAGATTGCTAAATATATGATAATCCACGTTATTCAATTCTGTCAATACCGGGGAGAGGGGAGTGCAAATTTGCACCCGGGCGAGGCGGTGTGAGGCTAAGTAAACCGGGGCTATCGTGCGGGTTGTCAGGTTGGCGGATATCAACAGAATATCCAACTCGTCTTGACGGATGAGATCAACCTGTTGTTCCAGGGAGTTGGGCAGTTTTTGAAAACCCCGGAATTTTTGTCGGCAGTAATTTTCGATCGCGTTTCCCGTGGCGACGAGGGAATATAAGATCACCTGGAAGTCATCGCCGAGGGATTCGTACATCGGCAGAGTCATCAGGGTTTCCGGGGTGGGGTGGAGGTGGGGGACGAGGATGCCGAGTTTGACGGGTTTGCGGGGAGGTTGCGGCGGCAATTCCCAGGCGAGGGTTTGGTTTTGCAATTCCATCACGAATGCCAAAATTTGCGATCGCATCCGATAGGCGGTTTCGGTGTCTTCCCGATATTGCAGTATCGTAAAATCCGCTAAATTCGCGAACAGGATGGCGACGGCGTTCCAAAGCTTGGATTTGGGATATTTGAAAATCCGGCTGTGGAGGAATTTGACAAATTCTTCCAAATAAGAACAGTATCGCGAGGTGGCGCCGGGTTCGCGAAAATAGGCGGGGACTTTCAGCATGAATTCCATGCTATCTTTAATCAGCCAGTTGGGGAAAAGGGAGAATTCGGGGAAAAACGGCATCTCGTCTCCCCAGCCGTAGAGTTGGAAGGCGAGAAGGGATTGAATTAAATTGAGATTATCGAATCCCAATTCCAGTTGGGTTTTGAGGGTTTCGACGAAGGCGGTTTCGCGGGGGGTTGGGGGGTGATATTTGAGGCTGGTGTTGGACAGCATTTTTTGGGCTTTTCCCAATAACCCGACATACTGCTGTTCCAGAATGGCGGACGGGGAATTCAGCCATTTTTGTGCGATCGCATTGCGGACGGTTCTCAGGTTATCGAGAATTTCGGGATAGGTATTTTCGTCGGCGGGTTGGTAGCGTTCGGTGAGGAGAAAGTGGGTGGCGGCGGCGAGGTATCGCAACTCGGCGGGGAGGGTTTGGAAGCAGGAGTCGAAGGCGAGTTTTTGATAAAATTTGACTTGATCGGATACGCCGGAATGGGCGTTTTTGAGGGTTTGCTGTTGGAGGTGGAGGCGAAAGTGGGATAAGGGTTGGTTGACGAAGCCGACTTTGTAGCGAGTGAGGATTCTCAGCCACAATTCCAAATCCACCAACTGCCGGAGTTCGGGATCGAATCCGCCGACGGTTTGGAAGACTTCCCGCCGCAGGAGGACGACGCTGGGTTCGCCGATTTTGTTGAGGGGAATTTCCAGGATATTGGGATCGGATAGCAATTCCCACCCCCACTGAACGGGTTGTAAGTTTGTCCAGGATTGGTGCAGGTTTTGACAGCCGTTGTAAACTGTCATCAGGGCTTGATTTTCTTCCGCACCTTCTGATAGAATTAAATTGCGGGGGGAGAAGACAAGACCGATTTTTTCGTCCGTTTCCGCTAGTTCCACCAGCTTTTCGATGCAGTCCGATTCGAGGATATCGTCCTGAAACAGGAATTTGACGTATTTGCCTTTGGCTTGGGACAGGCAGAAATTGCAGTTTTGGGCGAGTCCAAAGGGTTGTTGGTGTTGGAATAGGGAAACGTTCTCGGGGGACTGGCTGGCGAACTGTCGGGCGATCGCCAAACTGCGATCTTCGGAACAATCGTCGGCGATGATAATTTCCAGATTCGGATAGGTTTGGGAGGCGAGACTTTTCAGCGTCGCCGGGAGGTGGGTTTCGCCGTTGTGGAGGGGGATGCAAACGCTGACTAAGGGTTCATTCATTTTGGGTTTAATTTGGGGAACTTCGGAAACATCTGGAATCGTAAAATCGGCTTCCCGGAGGAGTTGCCGATATCCCGCCAGCATCTCATCGAAGGATGTCAGGCTGGCGAGGACGGGGGGGGAATTGGCGGCGAAGCGATCGCGGAGATTTTGTGAATTTAACAGGGTGGTTATGGCGATCGCCAACTCTTCGATATTTCCCGGCTGATAAAATAGGGCATTGACTCCGGGCTGCAACTGTTCTTTCACCCCGAAAACCGGAGTCGCGACGATGGGGAGTCCCGACGCCATTGCTTCCAGGATGACGCGGGGGAAACTTTCGACGCGGGAGGTGAAGACAAACAGATCCGCCGCCCGATAGTATTTAATCGTATCGGAAGTTTCGGGAACAATTTCGATCCGCGATCGCAGACTTTCCGGCAGACTGGCAACGTCGGCATGGAGTTTTTCGCTATAGGGACCCGGGCGATCGCCCACGACAAACACCCGTATTTGCTGTTGCAATTCCGGGGAAAGTTGCCGCAACGCCGGGGGGAGATCCCGCTGTCCCTTGCGATCGCAAACCGTCCCCAAGGATAATATGACGATTTCCGAGTCGGAAACCCCCAATTCCCGCCTCGCCGCCTCCCGCGTCCGCCGTCTCGCCGCCGCCTCCCACGTTTCCCGGTTAAAACCATTGTGGATAACGGTAAAATTATGCGATCCGTTCAACGCCAAATACTGATCTCGCGACGCATCGGAAACGAACACCACCCGATAGGGAATTGCAAAGCATTCCAACCCCCGGCGGGCGATTTCGGGACCGTAACTATCCAGCCATTCGGCATAAAATTTTTGGGGCTCGCTTTCATGGATATTCCAGATGCAAGGAATGCCCATTTTGCGGGCACAGTCCACCATAAAGAAGTTGTCGAGGGTGTTGACATACATGACATCGACGGGATGTTTCATCAACTCGGCGGCGAGTTGAGAGATTGCCGTTTCGTAGCCTTCCAAAGTGTAGATATTGCGGAGGGGATGGCGTCCATAAACGGTAACGGGAATCTGATTTTCTTCGTAGGCTTCCCGCAGGATTCCGTCTCCCAAACAAAAGGCGGTGGGTTCAACCGTGTCGGTTTTTAAAAACGCGATCGCCAGTTCGTATTGATGCAGGGGCGCCCCCGTCAGATCCAAAGCGTTACTCGCCATCAAAACCCGAATTTTGCGATTATCATGATTTCCGATAAAACGGCGGGGCTGGATTTGGAACTGTTCGTTTTCGAGAGACAAGTGGGGATTGTAAAACGGATCGACTTTTCCCCGATATTTCGCCCGAAAACTCGCCACCTCTCGGGGATTGTCGGCGAAACCCCGCGACGCACCCTCCCGGTGAATCAACTCCGCGTCGGGACAGTAAACGCAGCGAAAACCGGCGTTTATCAATTGATCGCAATAGTCAACATCGTTGTACGCCACCGCGAATTCCGTCTCGTCAAATCCCCCCATTTCCAAAAACAACTCTCGGGGAGTCAGCAGGCAGGCTGCACTGAGGGCACTATAATTTTTTGCGACATTCAGCCCCCACAAATAGCCGGAACTCAGCCGCGACACCAGCTTGAAAGCGTGCCCCGCCAAACCGTGGTGGAGTCCGAAAATTACCCCGCCGTGTTGTATGGTTTGGTTGGGGAAAATCAGCTTCGCCCCCACCGCCCCCACATCTTTTATTTGCAGGTATCCCACCATCTGACTCAGCCAGTCGGGAGAAATCGTCGCCGTGTCGTTATTGAGAAAGAGAATATAATCGCCGTCCGCCATTGCCGCCGCCCGGTTCATCAGGGAGGCGAAATTAAACCCGCCCCCGCTATTATTCAATTTGATAACCCGGTGGGGTGTCTCCCGCAGATAGTCCAGGGTTTGCGGATCGTCGCTTTCGTTATCTATAATAATGATGCGATAGTTTTTGTAACTGGTTTTTTCCAGCGACTCCAGGCAGGGCTTCAGTAACTCCAGACTATTTTTAGTGGGGATTAAAATAGAAACCGATCGCCCCTCGTCGGGAAAGCGAATGTTGAAAATCCCGCAATGCGATCGCATCGCCCAATTCTGCTGATAAACCGTCCCCGAAATCCCCCGCCTTTCCAGGGTTTCCTGCAGGGCAGTTTCGGCGGCTGAAAAGCTATCGGGTTTGGCGGCACCCGATGCCGCCGTCGAACCGGGAAGCACCCGCCAATGGTATAAGATTAACGGCAGATGGGCGATATTTCGGGTGAGTTCAGATGCCCGCAAAACGAAGTCGTAATCCTGGGCACCGTCGAAGCGGGGACGCATCCCCCCCAGGCGATCGCACAAGGTTTTCCGAACCGTCAAAAGATGCCCGAAATACATATAAGATAACAGCAACTCCGGCGAATAGTCCGGTTTGAACTGGGGCGAGAACCGTCGCCCGTCCGTATCGATTTTGTCGTCGTCGGAATAGAGGATGTCGGTGTCGGGATGTTCCGCCAGGTAAAACCCGACTTCCCCCAAGGCATCCGGCGTCAGTTCGTCGTCGTGATCTAGAAATAGCAGAAACTCGCCCTCCGCTATCCGTATCGCCGTGTTGGTGGCTTGGCTGATATTGCCGTTTTCGTCCCGAAAAATAACCTTGACTTTCGGGTTGTCTTCTGCTATCGTTTCTAATAGAGAATGGATTTCGGGTTCGGTGCTGCGATCGTCCGCGATGCACAATTCCCAATTTTTATAAACCTGCCCGGTAACGGATGCGATCGCCCGCTGTAAAAACGCCGGCGGCGGATTGTAAACCGGCATGATTATCGAAATTTTCGGTAAGCGATCTGCAACCGTTTCTAACCGTTCTTCCAAATCCCGTTTCGCTTTCCCATTCCATTGATTGACTCTTAACCATGCCTCGTAGGGAGTCAACCGCGGCGGGGTGTGGGGTGGCAGAAATGGGAGGGCGGATTTTCTGTCAATTTTACCCTGCCGGGATTCCCAAATTTTGGCTTGGGCTCGATATCGTTCCAAATCGATTTGGGCGTCGTGGAGTCGGGTGTGCGTCCGTTCCAATTCCGTTTCCAACCGCCGATTCTGGTTCTCCCGTTGGCGAATTTCCAACCAGTCGGAAATCGCCCAATCCTGCGGGGAGAGAGACGCGGGGGGGGAAGCCCAAGATAACGCCGGTTCGCCGTTTAAGGGTGTCGCCCTGGCATCCAACGCCAAATACAAGTCCACCGCTTCGGGATAGAATCGTTTGATAATGCCCGGGCGGAAAGTTTCGGATATTTCCGTTTTCAATAACTCCGCTTCAAACGGGTTTTCCTCCGGCGAGGGAAGTTGGAGATTGAATTTTTCGTTGATTGCCGAGATGAGGGCGGCGGGGGAGTGGGCGACTTTGTGGAGGTGGACGATCGCGCATTTTTCCGGGTGGCGATCGCAAAATTTCAGGATATTTGTGTTATAATGTATCCAGGATAGAATTGCCAATTCCGGGTTTTCGATCAGGGCGCGATCGGTTCCCCGCCGATACAGCGAATCCGCCACTTCCCAGGGCGATCGGTAAATGAAAATAAACCCCGCCTCGGGCAGCAATTCCCGCCAGAAGTCCAAAAATAAACTCGTCCTCGGTTCCTTCCATCCCCACAAAGAAGGTTGGGATTTTTTGCCGATTATTTCCCTCGCGGGCTCGATGAAGGTTTCGGGCACCGGGATTTCCGACTGTCTCACCCAGCCGTCTGGATGGAAACCCTGCGATCGCAGGATGTCTCGGTGGAATTCGAGAATCTCTATATCCTCGAAATGTCCGCGAATATTGCCCCGGCTTCCGGGTAACAGGCGATCGCCTAAATTGACTCCAACCCGCCGCAGTAAGTCGGCGGTGAGGGAGGTTCCGGATCGGTGCATTCCGGTTATGATTAAGGGGGAGATTTTGGATTGATTCATCCGCAGATTTCGCAGATTTTCGCAGATTTTAAGGGGCGGGTTACTGATTGAGTATAAATTCCAGGGGGGCGGATTCAAATACCCATTCTAAGCCGAAATTGTTGGCGGTTTTGATTAGGATCGTGTCCTGTGGTTTGATTCTATCAGGTTTGAATCTTAAATGCCAAAATATTTTATCATTTTTTTCGATTTTGTCGGCTTTTACCTTCTCGACGTGGGACAGGCGGTTGTTGATTAAAACGGTGATTTCTGAAATGGTTCCGCCGGGGTTGATTTCGGATACCCATCCCCCCAACTCTAGGATACCTGCGGGGGTGAGGCGACAGCGTTCGAGTTTGCCTTGGGGGTGGTGATAATAGCGGAAATTGGAAAAGTCGATCGCGGGGGTTTTGGCGACTATATATAAGTCTTGATAGCGACAGATTCCTTTGGGAATGCGGTGATAAACGGCTGCACCTGCGGAGACTTGGGCGATCGCATTTTTGACGAATTCTTCTCCGACGTAGCTGGTTCCGTATTCTCCTAAATCGAGGGTTTGACTTTCGCTGGTGAGACAGAAGAGTAATTCCGAAGATGGGATCGCTAGGTGGGGGGGGAGGAGGGCGCGATCGTGAACGCTGAACAATAGTAAACCGTCGGGGTTGAGAAGATTATATAACACCCGCAGCCAATCTGAAAAGGTCTGTTTGGGCAGGTGGCTGAAAAAGGAACAAGCTAAAATACAATCGAAGGTTTGCGGACAGGAATAGTTTTCCGGTTGGGAGGTGGAAATAATGCCGTTGACTCCGAACTGTTCGGCTTGGAATTTGACCCCGTCGGCGTAAATGTCGGAGATCCAAACTTTTTCGGGGGGAATGGCTTGGATAAAAAACCGGGTCGATCGCCCGTAACCGCTGGCGAAATCCAGGAATGATGAAACAGTGTCGAATCCTTTAAAGTGCCAGTTGACGGCCTGTTTTACCGCCTCAAAAATGCGGATACCGTTGAAATAGTAGCGGACGATCGCCCGTGGGGGACTGCCCTGATTTTGCAGGGCGAATAAATACATTTCATCCCGATCACAAATTGGGGCTTTGAAGGTGTCGGGAAACTCGACCTGAGCGCGGATAAAATCTCGAATGGCTGGGGATTTGACGGGGGGGACGGTGGGTTTCATGTCCGATCTTTCCTGTCCTTGCAATGAAAAGGTTGCCGTCGGCGATCGCGATTCGACGGGCCGAATCTCAAAGGTTTCTGAAAAAGCGATCGCGAAATTGGCATCCATTCGACAACGATATCATGATATGATATTCTGTAGAAACGAAAGCAAAAAAAATGGAACGGAACCGATCTCCCAACCGTCCCGATCGCGATCAGCGAAGAAAAAACGACCATCTAGGCTGTAGAATAGACAAAAGCGTTGTTAAAAACCCGATTGACGATCATGAGAGTCTACGTGTTGCTGTTCAATGCCGGCACAGAAAATGAGGGAATCCACACGATTCAGATGGGCGATCGCAACAAAGTGTTGATGTTCGAGGAGGAGGAGGATGCGACCCGCTTCGGCGGCCTCCTGGAAGCCCAGGACTTCCCGAGTCCCAGCATCGAGATGATCGATGATGAGGAAATCAAGGAATTCTGTCGCAGCGTAGATTACGACTGGGAACTCGTCCCCTCGGGGGCTCTGGCTATCCCCCCCGAGAACAACGTCGATAATCTGGAGTGGGAAACCGAACCGGCCAAAAAAGAAGCCGAGTCCCAGGAAGAGGAGTCCGACTTCGACCCCGACGAACTCGAGAGCATCCGCCGCCGTCTCGAAGGCCTGTTGTAACCCCCTGAACTATTGTGAAAGACGATAATCCGAAAATGCACGATTTGGAGACCCGGGGGCATTTGTTGACCGAACAAGCCAACGCCGGCAGCGAAAACCTGGACCGCCTCAGTTCCCTGGAATTGGTCGATCTGTTCAACTGGGAGGACGCCCGCACCCTCCTGGCCATCGCCCACGCCCGGGAGTCCCTGGCCGCGGCGATCGACCTGACCGCCCGAGCCCTCAAAAAAGGGGGGCGCCTGTTTTATGTCGGGGCGGGAACCAGCGGACGCCTGGGGGTTTTGGATGCCGCCGAATGTCCCCCCACCTTCTGCACCCCGCCGGAATTAGTCCAGGGCATCATCGCCGGGGGAGCCGGGGCCTTAATCCGCAGTTCCGAGGAATTGGAAGATCGGGCCGAAGACGGGGAAAACGCGATCGCCCACCGCCAGATTACCGAATTGGATGTCGTCCTGGGAATTACCGCCGGGGGGACCACGCCCTTCGTCCAAGGGGCGTTACAGGCAGCCCAGAGTCGGGGGGCGACGACCATCTTTATGGCCTGCGTCCCCGCCGACCAAGTGTCCTTCTCCGCCGATGTGGATATCCGCCTGTTGGTGGGTCCGGAAATTCTCGCCGGTTCCACCCGCCTCAAAGCCGGAACCGTGACCAAAATGGCGTTAAATATTATCTCTACCAGTGTAATGGTGAAGCTGGGAAAAGTCTACGGAAATCGGATGGTCGATGTCGCCATTACGAATAATAAATTGCGCGATCGCGCCGTGCGAATTTTGAACGATCTAGCCGGAATCGAGCGAGAACAGGCTTCAGATTTATTGCAACGCAGCAATCAGTCCGTAAAATTGGCGCTGTTGATGCACTGGACGGGTTTGGATGCGGAAGCCGGAAAACGACGGCTTGAGGACTGTCAGGGGCAGTTGCGGGACGCGGTTTTAAAGCATCAGAAAAACTCAGATTAATTGGATTATTAAAAAGGGCGCAAGCTTGGTGCCCCTACGGGGTGAGTTTCTCGATTTTTTTCTGCGATCGCAATAAATACAATACCAATTAAATAATTATATCACGATCGGTGAGAATATGACGGCTCAGTTTCGAGTTTGACTCTCGTTCAAACAAACCGAGCAACTCTCCGTGTCCTGGAGTGCCTGGAGTGGTTCATTTCACCCACTCTCCAAAAACCGCCCCTCCAACTCCCGATACTTGGGAACATCAATCACCGCTTCAAACTCCGAAAACGACAGCAAATTATCAAAACCCGCCGTCGTCCCCCGACTTCTCAACTGTTGCAGACAATCCCGCATCGCCTTCGTCGCCGCAAACAAACCCGACAGGGGATAGACCACAATTTTAAACCCCAACTCTGCCAACTCCTCCCCCGACAAAATCGGCGTTTTTCCCCCTTCAATCATATTCGCAAATAGGGGAATTCCCGACAACGATTCGGCGATCATTTTCAACTCCTCCGCCGACTGGGGTGCCTCCACAAAAATCACGTCCGCCCCCGCTTCAAAATAGGCCCTTCCCCGAGCGATCGCCTCCTCCAAACCCAAGCTTGCCCGGGCATCCGTCCGCCCCACAATCACCAAATCGCTGTCCCCTTTCGCGTCAACCGCCGCCCGCAATTTCGACAAATATTCATCGACGGGAATCACCCGTTTTCCCTGGAAGTGACCGCACTTTTTCGGCCAGTCCTGATCCTCCAAAATAATCCCCGAAATCCCCTGTTGAATGGCATCCTCGACCGTCCGAATCACGTTCAAAGCGTTGCCGTACCCCGTATCCATATCCGCCACCAAAGGAATATCGATAGATTGGGCAATTCGACCCGCACTGTAGAGCATTTCCGTCGCCGTCAAGAACCCGTAATCCGGCAATCCTAACGTTGACCCAGAAATCCCAAAACCGCTGGTAAAGACTGCTTCAAAGCCGACCTGTTCAGCCAATTTGGCACTGAGACAGTCGTACACGCCAGGAAGGATTAAAATACCGGGTCGTTCGAGATAATGGCGGAAAGATTTTGAATTGGACATGGGTATCAATTAGGGAATAGGGAATGGGGAATCGAGCACTGTTCACTGTTCACTTTTCATTTCCCCAAAAGGTTATAAAGCGTATCCCGCTGACAGATTGGGCGGTTGATAGAGGCGATCGCACCTTCGAGATCAGCCACCGTCATGCAGGTTCCCCCTTGGGCTCCCGCCATCGTGGTAATGTGTTCCTCCATCAGGGTGCCGCCGATGTCGTTGCAGCCCCATTTTAAAGCCTCCGTCGCCCCCGACAACCCCAATTTCACCCAACTCGGCTGGTGGTTGGCGATCCAATTTCCCAGGAAAATTCGCGCCACCGCCGTCAGCCGCAGACTCTCGGATAAAACCGGCTGATCCCGTCCCACCCGGCGCCGCAGGGGGGCGGGGGCCTCCTGTCCCACGAAGGGGAGGGGGATAAATTCGGTAATTTCGGCCGGATAGGCGCGATCGCGGGCTTTTTGTTGCAGCGATCGCAATTGGTCCAGGTGGGCGATCTGCTGTTCCGGCGTCTCGACGTGGCCGCACAAAATGGTGCTGGTGGTGGGAACCCCGAGGCGGTGGGCGGTTTCCACGATTTCCAACCAGGTTGCCGTGTCGATTTTTTCCGGACAGATCACCCGTCGCACGCGATCGTCCAACACCTCCGCCGCCGTCCCCGGCATCGAACCCACCCCCCCATCCCGCAGGGCGGCGATCACCGTCTCGTAGCTACAACCGTCCTCTCGGGCGATAAACTGCACTTCCTGGGGGGAAAAGGCGTGCAGGTGCAAATCGGGAAATTCCGATTTCAGAGTTGCCGCCAATTTCACATAATAGGGCAAAGATTCGCCCCCAATTTTAGCTTTCGGATTCAATCCCCCCTGCATACAAATTTCCGTCGCCCCCCGTCGCAGAGCATCCGCCGCCTTTTCCAAAATTTGGGCGGTATCCAACCAAAACGCCCCCGCCTCCCCTTCATCCCGGCGGAACGCGCAAAAACTGCAATGCTGTTCGCAAATATTCGTAAAATTGATGTTGCGATTGACGACGTAGGTGACGGTTTCTCCCGCCTGCCGCGATCGCAGCCGATCCGCGACATCCCGGATGCGAAAATCCGACATCGGACCGTCCGATTTGAGTAATCTTACCCCCTCCTCCGGGGACAGATCCGCACCCTCCAAAGCGCGATCGAGAATCCTATCAACAGTTTGGGTTAGCATACAATTTGAAACGGACGACAAAAGGGCGAATACCATTCACCCCTACAATGATAATTATTTTTTGAATCCAGATGCCCGGAACATCTACCCAACTGTTTTTTCACCTGGTGGCAGCGATGATGTTAAAAACCGATGCAATTTTGACGAATTCGATATTAAGACAACGGATCGCCTTCAGACAAAGGTTTTGGAAGATTCAAATTCCGATCGCGATCGCCGCGAGTTCCCTGGTGTTCGCCCTCTCCCCCGCCGTCGCCCAAACCGACGGGGAACCGGAACCCGAAACCGCCCCCGCCGTCGAAACCCCGTCGGTGGCCGAAGATGAGCGACTCTACCAAACGGGAATCGAAGAATTTCAGAAGGGGGAATTTGAAGCCGCCCTCGATGCCCTCACCCGAGCTCTGGAAATCCGCCGGCAAGGGGGCGATCGCCTGGCGGTGGCGGAAACCCTGAACGCGATCGGGGAAGTTCACGCCAATTTCGGGCCCGACGATCGCGCCCTGAAAACCCTCCAGGAAGCCCTGGAAATCTACCGCCAAACCCCGGCGGCGGAAACCGACGCCGCCCGAGTCCAGACGGGGACGGCCCGCAGCCTGAATCTGATCGGCTTCGTCTACCGCCAACAGAGGGAACACTCGAGAGCCCTCGAACTCCACCAAGAAGCTCTACAATTGTCTCAAACGGCGGGCGATCGCGCCGAAACCGGGGAATCGCTGCACAATATCGCCTCCGTCTACACCAGCCTCGGCCAATATTCCGAAGCCCTCGACTACTACGAACAGGCCCGGGTCATCCGCCAAGAAGTCGGGGACCCGCGCGATCGCTCCCGCACCCTCAACAACCTCGGTGCCCTCTATTTCAGCATGGGAAACACCGAAAAAGCCCTGGAGATCTACCAGCAAGCCCTGGCCCTGCGCCGCGAAACCGGCGACCAAGCGGGGGTGGGGCGACTGTTGAGCAATATGGGCTACATCTACCGCCAAGCCGGGGATGATTTTCAAGCCCTGGTCCACTTCCAGCAGGCCGCGCAACTGATGGAAGCGATCGGCGACGGGGGCGACGCGGCCCGCATCCTCAATTTGATGGGGACGATCTACGAAAATCTCGACCAGCCCCCCAAGGCCCTGGAATCCTACCAGCAGGCGATCGCCCTAGCCCAGGACGCGACGGAACCGGCCCTGCTGGGGGAAGCCCTCGGCAACCTCGCCGGCATTTACACCGGCCGGGGGCAGTTGGACGAAGCGTTGGAAACCTACCGACGGGCCCTATCAATTTATCAAGACCTCGAAGCCCAGCCGGATATCGGCAAAACCCTCAATCAGGTGGGGGAAATTCACGAGCAGTTGGGCGACTATCCCCAAGCCTTGGAAAGCTTCCGAGCCGCCTTGGTCGCCCTCCAGGAGGCGGGGGACGAGGAGGGGCAAGAGGCGGCTCGCCAAAAAATCGAGTCGGTGCAGGCAAAGTTGACGGAGACGGGGAACGGCGAACCCGAAATTGAAGGAAACGCCGAACCGGAAATTGAGGGCAGCGCCGAAGAATTGATGCCGCCCAACTGATGTCAGATCCCAATCGCTGGGGTGTGTTCGGTACTCGAACCGGGTGGGGGGATGCGTTTTCTATCCCCTACACCCTACACCCTACACCCTACACCCTACACCCTACACCCTACACCCTACACCCTACACCCTACACCCT
>NZ_JAYFER010000612.1:0-2555 GCF_055795065.1 Lyngbya sp. CCY1209 | reverse complement strand
GGCAGGCAACCGGAGACGGTTGCCACCACTATTTGCCCATCAGCAACCGGCAGGCAACCGGAGACGGTTGCCACCACATTATTCTCAATATTTTCTATTTCCCATTTGAGCAATATGAGACAGTTTATCAATACAATTCGGCAGTTGTCCCGGCGGCGGACGGTTCGCATTTTTGGGGCGGTGGTTTTGTTGGGGTTGACAGTGCGATCGCTTCCCTATTTTGCCCCGGTTCTGCTTGAAGATATCCGCCAGACTTCGGTGGCGATGGAATTTCGCGATCGCAACAATCTCCCCTTGGGAACGATTCTCAGCCGGGATCAAAATCATACAGCCGTGGTTCCGTTGACCGAAATTTCTCCTAATTTTATTCAAGCAATTATCGCGGCGGAGGATAAGCGATATTATCATCACGGGGCGTTGGATGCGATCGCGATCGGGCGTTCTCTCCTCGAAGCGGTCCAAGCCGGAGAAATCGTCAGCGGCGCCTCCACCATCACCATGCAACTCGCCCGGATGCTGGAACCGGCCCCCCGCACCCTCCCCCACAAATTCGCTGAAATCTGGCTGTCCTGGCGGCTAACTGCCGGGATGAACCGCGACCAGATCCTCGCCGCCTACATCAACCGCCTGCCGATGGGGGGCAACCTCTACGGCGTCGAAGCCGCATCCCGGGCCTATTTCGGAGTCCCCGCCGCCGACCTGAGTTTGTCCCAAGCCAGCCTGCTGGCGGCACTTCCCAACGACCCCACCGACCTCGATCCCTACCATAACTGGACGGGGCTCAAAAAACGGCAAAAATACGTCCTCGATCGCATGGTTGAAGATGGCTACATCACCCATCAGGAGAGCGATCGCGCCCTGCGAGAACCCCTGCAACTCCGCTCCCGTCAAGGTGAAGCGATCGCCGCCCCCCACTTCCTATTTTGGGTGGCAAATCAACTCTCCGATGCCGACATTCAAACCCCACAAATTAAAACCACCCTCGATCGCCCGTTACAGCAATTTGTGGAAACCCAAGTTCGTCAGGTTACGGACGCTTTGGCGGATCGAAATGTCGGTCATGCCGCAGCTATTGTGATTGATAATAACACCGGGCAGGTGTTGGCTTATGTCGGTTCTCCCGACTATTTTGATACGCAAAATTTGGGGTCGAATGACGGCGTTCAAACCCTGCGACAACCCGGATCGACGTTGAAGCCCTTTTTGTACGAATTGGCGATCGCCCGGAGTACCATCCGCCCCAATACCGTCCTCGCCGACGTGCCCACCTACTACGCCATCCCCGGCGCCAAACTCTACACCCCCACCGACTACAGCGAAACTTTTTTGGGGCCGGTGCGGGTGCGGATCGCTTTGGCAAATTCCCTCAATATTCCCGCCGTCCGGGTATTGGAAAAAGTGGGCGTTCCGGATTTTTTGCACCGTTTGAATCAGTTGGGATTTACCCACCTCGATCGCGAACCGGAATTTTACGGTTTGGGGTTGACGTTGGGCAGCGGGGAGGTGAGTTTGTGGGAATTGTCCCGGGCTTATCTGACCCTCGCAAACGGGGGAGAACCCCTGTCTCTCGCCACGACTATAACGCCGGAGTTGCCGAAAAACTGTCCCGGAAATTGTTCTCAATTCGATACGCCGGACACCTGGAAATTGATCGTCGATATGTTGTCGGACTCCCACGCCAGGGCGGCGGCGTTCGGGGTGGAATCGGTGTTAAATTTACCGTTTCCGGTGGCGGTGAAGACGGGGACTTCTTCCGATTATCGGGATACTTGGACGGTGGGTTTTACGACGGATTACACCGTCGCCACTTGGGTGGGGAATTTTGACGGGAAACCGATGCAAAATATTTCGGGGGTGATGGGGGCGGCACCACTTTGGAATCAGATCATGTTATATCTGCACGGGACGGATTTTCCCGGTGATTTTATCCCCCCGAATGAGTTGACAAAACTGCCGATTTGTGCAGATACTGGATTAAAACCAAGTTCCGACTGTGAATCGGGCACTGTCCTGGAATATTTCTATCCGGAAGATATCGCCAATTATCATAATAATTCGGGGCGACAAACGTTGACGGCGGATTATAACGAGTGGCTGTCGCGGCAGGGGCGATCGCATCTGCAGAGTCCGAGGATTTTATTTCCCAATGCCGACGATTATTTTTTGATTGATAATGGCGATGATTCCCAGATCGAATTTAAGGTTTCAGGGGTTGACAATCAACCCATTATCTGGTATCTAAATGGTGAGGAAATAGCAGAGACGGAATCGCGATCGCTGTTTTGGACTCCGGAAGTGGGCGATTGGACGCTATCGGTAAAAAGCGGGAATCGGACGTCGGACGTCACGTTTCAAGTCAGACAATCCGAAGACAAACCCTATCGCAGAGGATTTTCCGTCGTTAATTCTCATTGATGGCGATCGCAGGTCGAAAAAAAAATGTTAAATTTTGTTGCCAAACCGGCGTTTTTTTTACCAACCCCTTGCCTTGCCCTTGACTTCGTGATATACTTCGTACATAATGGGAATATTCGCGATTTTTTTATTTTGGCAAC
>NZ_JAYFER010000611.1:0-290 GCF_055795065.1 Lyngbya sp. CCY1209 | reverse complement strand
TTGTCTCGGAATTGAGGAAGTTTCGGATTCTCGCTGAATTGGGGATGAGTCGGGAGATGCGATCGCATCTGTTATCGCTTCTGAAACCGAAGTTTCCGATATCTCTTCCACGCCAGCAGTGGTGGCTTCTCGTTGAATTGGGGATGAGTCGGGAGATGCGATCGCATCCGATATCGTTTCCGAAGCCAAAGTTTCTGGCTGTCGCTGAATTGGGGAAGTTTCGGATTCTCGTTGAATTGGGGATGAGTCGGGAGATGCGATCGCATCTGTTACCTCTTCCGAAGCCGAAG
>NZ_JAYFER010000610.1:0-29822 GCF_055795065.1 Lyngbya sp. CCY1209 | reverse complement strand
CTTTATAAGGGGGACTTGGAAAACTCTTCTCCCCCCTTACCGAGGTGGGGAGATCCACCATTATCCCCCTTTATAAGAGGGACTTGGAAAACTCTTCTCCCCCCTTATTAAGGGGGGCAGGGGGGGATCGAATCTCTAATTTCGGAGAATCAATTTAAAACGAAATTATGCGAGTTGTCATCCAAAGAGTTACTGCTTCTTCCGTCGAAATTGACGGTAAAATCGTGGGAAAAATTGGGCGGGGGCTGAATCTCCTCGTCGGAATTGCCGCGACGGATACGGAGGCGGAATTGGATTGGATGGTGAGAAAATGCCTGGATTTGCGGCTATTTCCAGATCCCGATAACGACAACGGACGCTGGAATCAATCGGTTTTAGATATCGGGGGGGAATTGTTGGTGGTGAGTCAGTTCACCCTGTACGGGGACTGTCGCAAAGGCCGCCGCCCCTCTTTTGATCGCTCCGCCGCCCCGGAACCCGCCCAAAAAATGTACGAATTATTCGTGGAAAAATTGCGATCGCACGGATTGAAGGTGGAAACCGGAGAATTCGGCGCCATGATGAACGTCTCCATCGAAAATGACGGCCCGGTTACACTACTATTAGAACGGTAAGTTGCTTAGAAACCGGGTTTCTTCCGAAGCAATTCCGCCACCCATCACCCAAAACCAATCGCTCGAAACCAACGAGACACCAATTAATAATAAAACCCCTGCATTCAGATTCATTCCCCGTCAATTGATAAGGGGGACAGATGGTAGTTGGAACCGCACCGATGGGCGATCGGATGCCCCGCCAGCTTTCTCGCCATCCCCAATTTCTCCCCGGGTTTCCGGGTTATGGTATGACCTTAGTTTAACATTCCCCGAACCAACAAATTTTCGGCAATGGTGCTTTCGACGGGTTTAGAGAAGTAGTAACCTTGGCCTTCCTCGCAGTCCAAATCCCGCAACAATTTCAGTTGTTCAGCCGTTTCGATTCCTTCGGCGATCGCCGTCATTTTGAGCTGGTGGGCGAGGACAATAATTGCCCGCACGATTTCCATATTTTCGCCGTTGTCCGCCATTTGATGGATGAAAGATCGGTCAATTTTTAACGTATCGACCGGGAAACGGTGTAGGTAGCTCAGGGAAGAATATCCAGTCCCGAAGTCGTCCAGACTGATCTGAATTTGACGGTCTTTGAGTTGCCGGAGAATGTCCGTGGCGACCTCAGTATTTTCGACGATCGCGCTCTCCGTAATTTCCAGCTTCAGGCGACAACTGGAAATTTGGTGCTTCAAAATGATCCGGTCAATTTTGTCGATCAAATGGGGTTGGGTGAACTGTTTGACCGACAGGTTGACGCTGATCCGAAATTGCGGGGAAATCAAGTTTTTTTCTTCCCACGCTTTGACCTGGGCGATCGCCGAATCTAAAACGTACAGGCCGATGGGAATGATCGCCCCCGTCTCCTCCGCGATCGGGATGAATTCCCCCGGCGAAATCAAACCGCGATCGGGGTGACGCCAGCGCAACAATGCCTCAAATCCTTCGAGCTTAAAATCGGCTAAAGAAACGATCGGTTGATAGTGCAGGATGAAATCATAATTTTCCATCGCCAGCCGCAGATCCGTTTCCAGTTGAAAGCGCTTTTGGACTTGGGCGTGCATGGTGGCATCGAACACTTGGTAGCAGGCCCGCCCCCGACTTTTTGCCTGGTACATGGCGATGTCGGCATCCCGCAAAATTTGCTCGGGTTCGGTATATTCCGAAGTGCCGATCGCGATGCCGATGCTGGCATCGATAAACAAGTCCTGATCGTCAAGTTTGAACGGCCAAGTCAGGGCCGTTTGCAGGCGTCGGGCGGTGACGGTCACTTCTTCATTATCCCAGATATTGTCCAACAAAATTGTAAATTCATCCCCCCCGAAACGGGCGAGGTGGCTCTGCGCTTTCAAATGGAATTGCAGCCGCCGAGCCAGTAAAATTAACAGGCGATCGCCCGCCAGGTGTCCCAGAGAATCGTTCACCACCTTGAAGCGATCGCAGTCCATAAATAGCACCGCAAACCGATAGTCCGGCTCCTCTTTTGCACGGGCGATCGCCTGCATCAATTTGTCCATAAAAAAGACCCGGTTGGGCAGCCCCGTCAAAGCATCGTGGGAAGCCATATGCAGCAGTTGACTTTGAGTCCTCTGGTGGTGGAGAATTTCCCGTTCCAAACGGTGGTTGAGGGTCTTCAATTCCCGGTTGGCTTCTTCGAGCTCTCGGGTTCGCCGCCACACCCGCCCCTCCAGTTCCGCGTTGAGTTCCTGAATTTGTTGCCGCGCCAATTTCAGCGCCAGTTGACTCTCAATTCGCGCCAGAACTTCTTCGATCTGAAACGGTTTGGTAATGTAATCGACCCCCCCCACCTCGAAGGCTTTCACCTTGTCGAACACTTCATTCAAAGCGCTCACAAAAATGACCGGAATTTCCCGGGTGATTTCTTGAGATTTTAGCCGCTGGCAAACCTCATATCCTCCCATCCCCGGCATATTGATATCGAGTAGAATTAAATCGGGCGGGTTGGCGCCCGCGCCCATCAATGCCATCGGCCCGTCGATCGCCCGCCGGACTCGATGCCCCCGTTCCTCCAACAAAGCGGTCAGAAGATTGAGGGTTTCTAATAGGTCGTCAACGACCAAAATATCCCCTTGAATTGCACCGGCGGCATCGTCTTTCATCATTCTGGCGTCGATTGGGTCAAGCTCACAATCCGATCAAACCGAACCTGCCCGACCAAATCAATCAATCCCTCCTTCAGTCCCATCTGTTCCCCCGGAATTTGCTCGAGGAGCTTAAAAATTAGTTTATCATCTAGTTGAGTCGCCGCCTGACGGAGTTGGAGAATCCACTCCTCCGGCATTCCCGCCAAACAATTCGCTTCCAAAGGCGGGCGCGAAATGACTCCGGAAGAGGGGGTATCGATTTCGGGTTCGTAAATGTAGCGGACGCCAAGGTATTGAGCCATTTTTTCAAATAAGACTTCTTCCCGAAACGGCTTGCGAACGAAATCGTCGCATCCGGCTGAGAGGACGACGGCCCGCTCCTCCTCGAAGGCGCTGGCTGTGAGGGCGAGAATCACCGTCGCTTGACCTTTCAAGTGGGTCTTGATCTGTTGGGTGGCTTCGTAGCCGTCCATCACCGGCATCCTCATGTCCATCCAAATCAGATGCGGTTCCCACTCATCCCAAATTTCGAGGGCTTCCCGACCGTTTTCCGCTGCCCGGACTTCAAACCCCAGGGGGGCGAACAGTTTGAGCAGTAGTCGGCGGTTATTGTCGCGGTCGTCTACCACCAAAATGCGATACTGGGGTTGATTGGGCGCCAGGGCAACAATCCGCCGTTTGGGTTGACTTCTGGGGATGTCTTCCGGATGTCCCAAACCCGCCGAGATCTGAAATTGAAAGGTGCTCCCGACTCCGGGGGTGCTGCGGACGGAAATTTCGCCTCCCATCAACTGCACGAATTGCTGGCTGATGGGCAATCCCAGGCCGGTCCCCTGCTGGGACTGGCGGCCGATGTCGGTTTGGACGAAGGGATCGAAGAGGCTCCCGAGGTCTTCCGGCCGGATGCCGGGGCCGGTATCTGCGACTTCAAATTGTAGGCAGATTTGGGAGTCTTCGGACTGAAAATTTGGACTATTTTGGCATCCCTGGGGTTGCGGTTGAGCGCGGAGGGTGATGCCGCCGTAACTCGTAAATTTGATGGCATTTCCGAGCAGGTTGATCAGGACTTGCCGCAGTTTTTGTCCGTCGGTTGTGATGTAGTGGGGCAGGTCGGGGGGGCGATCGCAAATCAGTTGCAATCCCCGGGATTCTGCCTTGAGTTCAAACATCTCTTCGATGGAATCGAGCAACTCGTGCAGGTCGAAGGTCTGGACGTTCAAAGATGTCCGTCCCGCCTCGATTTTGGACATATCTAAAACGTCGTCGATCAGTTGCAGTAGGTGTTCGCCACTGCGTTTGATGATGTGGAGATTTTCCACCGAGTCGGAGCGATCGCCGGATCGTTTCCCATCGGTCCGACTCCCCAAATTGCGGAGCATTAGTTGGGTAAATCCGAGGATGGCGTTGAGCGGCGTCCGCAGTTCGTGGCTCATGTTGGCGAGAAATTCGCTTTTGGCACGGTTGGCAATTTCTGCCGCTTCTTTGGCCTGCAGGAGTTCCGCCGTCCGCCGAGCAACCCGAATTTCTAAGGTTTCAAATGCGTCTTGAAGCTGCTTTGCCATTTGATTGAAGGCATCGGCGAGTTCCTTGAGTTCTCGGATGCCCTGGATTTCAACTCGGTGGCGAAAATCCCCGGCGGCGATCGCCTGACTGGCGCTTCTCAACTGTAAAATCGGTTGGGCGACCCACCGGGACGTCCACAGGCCGAGGGCGATCGCCACAACCAAAGCCGACAGGCATAAAATCAACGTCGATCGCCGATTGGCATCGATCTTCGCCATAAAATCCGACTCGGGAACCACCACCACGATCAGCCAATCCAAACCCCAATTGTCTCGGTAAGGAAGAACCTGCAAAAATTGCCGTTTGTCGTCGATTTCAAATTCCAAATTCAATCGATTCTTGATCGCCCGAATGTCGCCGATCTCCCTTAATAAATACTCCGTCGATGCGCGGATCAGCGGTTCCTGACTTTCCACCGCGTCGATGCGCTCCGCCTTCCCTTCTCGGATTGAAAAAGGCCGGTCGAGGGTGGAACTGGCGACGAGAATCCCCGACCGCTCGATGATAAACGTCTGGCCGGATTTGCCGATTTTTAATTCGGATAAAAAATCGCCGATTTGACTGAGAAAAAAGTTGTTGCCGAACACGCCGACGAGTTCCCCCCGGGAGTCCCGGACGGCGAGGCTGGCCGGGAGGGCCATTTTGGGATAGGCGTGGTAGGTGAAGATCTCCCCCCAAACCGGCCCGTCGGAAGCGATCGCGGCTCGGTACCAGGGGCGATCGCGGGTCAGAAAATCGGGGGCTTCGTTGACCATTTTTCGGGGATTTCCCGATGCGTCGAGGGCAAAAAATTGGATGTTGCCGCCGGTCGCCCGCCCCGCGACCATCAGGTACAGGTTTTCTCCGTCGATCCGCCCGTATCCGAGAAATTCTTCCCGTTCGTCACCCCAAAAAATGGAATCGATGGAGCTAAAATTGTTGACTTCCATCCAAAACTGATCTAAAATTTTATCCGATTGTTTTAAATCCAATTTTTGAGATAAAACGGCATCCCGATTGAGTTGGTTGATCTGGTGGGGAACAGCTAAAAAATCGTCGAGTTTTTGTTCGATGCGATCGGCAATTTCACTCCGAAGCTGAGTCGCCACTTCATTCACCGCCTGCTCTCCATTCCGCCAGGACAGCCACCCCGTAAATCCGACAGCCACGCCGATCTGAGCTACAAATGGAGCGATCAGAAAAAACTGGAGGGGTAAATGGTCAAACCGATTTCCGTACATTTCAACTGAGTCCCGCAAGCAGGCGACCCTCCCGAGTCTCGACCTCCCCGGATTTCCCCGGCAGACTTCAAAACTCAGTCTCTCTTACAAGTTGGTTCGCTGATTCTAATTAATAGTGTATCAAAAGAATATCTCACTGTCTCGCCATCCCCACCATCGCCGCACAGAAACTGAGTGGCTCGGACAGATCGAAACGATATTTTATCGATATCGGATACTGTTCCGTCCGATATCAACTACCCCACGGCGGTTCAGCCGTAGCGGAGATTCACCAATTTTGCTCTCACTTTCCCCGGCACGTTCGCCGATGACTTGGCGATCGGCGAGGGATTCGCAGGCCCGGTTTTCCCGGGTCATCCGAGCCAGCCACCCCCGCTCCGAACGTCGATGGTTCGACTTTCCCAAAAAACCCCAAAAAATTCCGTCTAAAATTATGGGCTTTAATCCGAGAATTTGCGGTTGAAGCTCACCCATCGATCCCCTATAATTTTGATCAATTGAACCGAAAAAAAAACGATGTGGCTTGCCGTTGTCTTGATCAATGTGACGATCGCCGTCGGGTGTTTCTACGCGGCTCGGCGAATTTGGGCGCTCCGTTACCGACTCCTGCGCCTGGAACAACGGATCGTCCTGCTGGAACGGCGAGTCGATCGGCTTCTCCGACAGACGACGCAAGTTTTTGAACGCCAACAGATCCGCACTTACAATCTCAAACACCAATATTTGCGCCTGCAAATTCAACTCGAACAGATCCGAAAAATACTGGCCCTCCTCAGTTTAGGCCTCGGGATCTGGCGGGGGCGGCGACGCCGGCAGAAGTAGGCATCGCGATCGCTAGTCAATCCTCGCCCGATTGTCAAGTTCTCAGAATTGAGCAAATTCCCTAAAATTGAGGTAGGGATATCAATCAAAAGGTATGTCAAAAAACCGTTCTGGATTATTTGTTGGCGGCCTGCTACTCGGCTCTGCGGTGGGTACGGTAGTGGGCTTGTTGATCGCGCCCCGTTCGGGTCGAGAAACTCGCAAACTCTTGCAAAAGTCCGCCGAAGCATTGCCCGAATTGGCGGAGGATTTGTCGGCCACCGTGCAATGTCGGGCGGACCAACTCTCCGAATCGGCCGGACGCAGTTGGGACGACACCCTGTTCCGACTCAAGGAGGCGATCGCGGCCGGACTCGAAGCCAGTCAGATCGAGCGCCAGATCCGCTCCGAAGCGGACCTCCGCAATTCCGATAGACCGAAAAAGTCGGCGGGCGACCCCTCCCTCTGAACTGGGGGCGATCGCGATCGCCCGTCCCCAAAAGTCGCTATAGTCGCTATAGTGGACCCGTCCGCATTCGTCGTATTCTACCATTCCCGTGATCGACCCCATGTTTTGGCTCGGACTGTCCCTCCTATTGGTGGCCGTCAGCCTCACAGCCGTACTGATAGCAGCCCTTCCCGCCCTCCAAGCCCTTGGGAGGGCCGCCCGCAGCTTGGAAAAATTGGCCGACACCCTGTCGCGGGAATTTCCGCCGACTTTAGAAGCCATCCGCCTCACGGGGATGGAAATCAGCGACCTGACGGACGAGGTAGCCGAAGGAGTCCAGAGTGCCAACCAGGTCGTCAAACAGGTCGATCGCGGCATCGGCGGGGCCAAACAACAGGCCGAACAATTGCGGATCGGCACCGGGAGCGTTTGGACTGGCATCCGAGTTGCCTGGAAAACCTGGACTCGGAAACGGGATTCAGACCCCCCATCCTTACCCTCAGAACATCTGAAAGACCCCAAAAGAATAGGGGATAGGGAATAATGGGCGATCAGGTTGCGATCGCAACCCGATCGCAACCCGCAACCCGATCGCAACCCGCAACCCGATCGCAACCCGCAACCCGATCGCAACCCGCAACCTGATCGCAACCCGAGACGGTTGCTTCCACAGGATTGGGGGTGGAATCAATCATCGTAGGGGTAAGCCTCTGTGCTTGCCCCTCCACCCCAAACAGCAATGGACGCGATCGCAACCCGCAACCTGATCGCAACCCGAGACGGTTGCTTCCACAGGATTGGGGGGGGTTGCTTCCACAGGATTGGGGGTGATTGCTTCCACAGGATTGGGGGGGGAATCAATCATACTGGGGGCAAGCCTCTGTGCTTGCCCCTCCACCCCAAACAATAGACGCGATCGCAAAAAAAAACAGGGAACTCCAGTCAAAAGTTCCCCGCCAATGTCCAGTCAAATATCTAGTAGATACCCCGATCCAATGCCTATTCTAGTTACCTGGTTATCCCAGTTCAACAGAAGCAGTTTTGGATTCTTTAATAGTATCTTAGCCTTTCGATCGATGAAAACTCTAGGGGTTTGTGTAAAACTTGAGTTTAACTTGTGTAAAGCTTCGGTAAATTCCCGATCGCCCCATTTTCAACCCCGCCTACATCCGATCCAACACCGAGAGCCCCAACAGGGACAGTCCCAACTTCAGCGTTTCCGCCGTCAGATGGCACAAAGCCAGCCGGGAGGTGCGATCGGGTTCTTCCGCCTTCAGAACCGGGCAGCGATCGTAAAATTGGTTGAACTTTTGACTCAACTCAAATAAATACTGGCAGAGTCGGTTCGGCAATAACTCCTCCGCCACCCCGTCGATCGCTTCATTCAATTGCAAAAGATGCTTGGCGAGGACAAATTCCGTCTCATCTTTGAGGTGAATTTTCGCCTCCCCCCCCAACTGTCCGTAATCGATATTTCCCTTGCGACTGATCCCCTGGATGCGGACGTAGGCGTACAACATATAGGGTGCCGTGTTGCCCTGGAGAGACAGCATTTTGTCATAGCTGAAAATGTAGTCGCTGGTGCGATTTTGGCTCAAATCGGCGTATTTCACCGCGTCGATACCCACCACGGACGCCACGCGATCGACAAATTCCGGGGACTCGGACCGCCCCTCCTCCCGGAGTCGGGTTTCCAGGTCGTCCTTGGCCCGCTTCACCGCCTCATCCAGGAGATCCCGCAGCCGCACCGTTTCCCCCGATCGCGTCTTCAGCTTCTTCCCGTCCTCCCCCTTCACCAAACCGAAGGGGACGTGGACCACATCAATTTCCTCGGGTATCCACCCCACCCGGCGGGCCACCTGCCACACCTGGGCGAAATGGTTCGCCTGACCCGCATCCGTGACATAAATTAAACGATTGGCACCCTCTTTCTCGATCCGGTGTCGCACCGCCGCCAGGTCCGTCGTCGCGTAATTGTAGCCGCCGTTGGACTTCTGGACGATCAGCGGCAGGGGTTCCCCCTCCTTATTTGTAAACCCTTCCAAAAAGACGCATTTCGCCCCCTGGTCTTCCACCAACAGCCCCGATCGCTCCAAATCGGCCACCACGTCGGGCAGCATGGGGTTGTAAAAAGATTCTCCCCGTTCCGTCAGTTCGATGTCGAGGCGATCGTAAATGTGTTGAAATTCCCGGCGGGATTGTTCGCACAGCAACTCCCAGGCGCGGCGGCTGTCCGGGTCCCCCGACTGCAACCGCACCACCTGCTGGCGGGACGCCTGTTTAAAATCGTCATCCTCGTCGAAGCGCTTTTTGGCTTGGCGGTAAAATTCCACCAAATCCCCGAGATCCAGGGCGTCTGCCTTGGTGAGGGCCTCGGGGTATTTTTCCCGCAGATAGGTGATCAGCATCCCGAATTGGGTGCCCCAGTCGCCGACGTGGTTGAGGCGGAGGACGTCGTGTCCTTCAAATTCTAGAATTCGGGCGATGCAGTCGCCGATGATCGTCGATCGCAAATGGCCGACGTGCATTTCTTTGGCGATGTTGGGGCTCGAAAAATCGACGATCGCGCGATCGGGATGAGGCGTGGGGGGGATGCCGAGGCGTGGATCTCCCAAGTTGGCGCTGAGTCGGCTTTCGAGATATTCGGGTTTGAGGCGCAGGTTGATGAATCCGGGGCCGGCAATTTCCGGCGGTTCGCAAAGATCCCCGATGTCGAGGTGTTCTAGAATTGCAGTCGCGATCGCCCTCGGGTTGTTCTTCAAAACTTTAGTCAGGGACATGGCAACGTTGCACTGGTAGTCCCCGAATTTGGGATTGTTGGTGGGGGCGATCGCCGGATCGGTTCCCGCCACGGATTCCCCGAAGGCGGCATCTAAAGCCCGTTCAAATCGCGATCGCAGGTGTTTGAGAGTTGAAGGCATGGCAAAGGTCAACGGTGGACTGGACGACCCTTCGGCGGGCGATGAATATGGACGTTAATCGATTCTATCGCAATTGGCGATCGGTTGGCGGCTTCGGAAATCGGGCTGTTTTTTTGTCAATTTGAGGCGGGCGATCGCTTTTGGGACGGGCGAACTCGTGCAGACTCCTCGGGAACTGATCTAATATGAAAGGGTCGGGCGAACCGGGCGTTGCGATCGCGAACCCGACGAATTGACAGGAGATTCGACTTCCCAACCCGGTAAAATATCTGTTAAGTCAAGTTTAAACCAAGATGTTAGAAATACTTATTTGGGTTGCCGTTTTTGTGATCAGCCTCGCCGTTCTGATAGCCGCTTCGGATTTTTTTACAGAATCGGCTGGCAAAATCGGGCTCTTTTTGGGCTTCAGTCCGTTTATTGTCGGGGTGACAATTGTGGCGATCGGAACCTCCCTCCCGGAACTGGCATCTTCCCTCGCCGCCGTCTATCAAGGTTCGTCCGAAATTGTCGCCAGCAATGTCATCGGTTCCAACATCGCCAATATTTTTCTAATTATCGGCGTCGCCTCCGTCATCAGTAGCCCCATGAAGATTACTTACAATCTCATTCATGTGGATCTCCCCATGTTGGTGGGTTCGGCGATGCTCCTTTATTTTACCATCAGCGACGATATTTTTTCCACCGGCGAAGCCATCCTGTGCCTGCTCGGATTCGTGATTTATCTCGTCTATATCATCCGGGGAGGTCGCGTCGAGAGCGAAACCGAACTCTCCTCCAACAGCAACTCCCGCCGCTTTTTGACCCGACATATTCTGATCGTCGTTTTGGGCGCCCTGTTTATTTTTGTCGGCGCCAACTACACCGTCGAATCCATCATCAAACTTTCGGAAATATTCGGTTTGGGAACTTCGATCATCGCCGTGAGTGTGGTGGCGTTGGGAACCTCTTTGCCCGAATTGGCGGTGACGATTTCGGCGGCCAGAAAAGGCGACCCTGAAATCGCGATCGGCAATGTGGTGGGGTCGAATATTTTTAACTCGTTGATCGTCATGGGAATTCCCGGACTGATTAAAAGTTTAGACATTCCCGACGATATTTTGGTCAACGCCCTGCCGGTGATGATGGGCGCCACGCTGCTGTTTTTCTTCGTCACCCAGGACAAGCAGGTTACGCAGTGGGAGGGGTGGTTATTTTTCGTGCTTTACGCCTGGTTTGTTGGACATTTATTTGGATTACTTTAAATCGAGATTTCGGTCGGTTTTAATAATAAAAAAAAATGGCAAGCGGGAGCCGGACTCTAACGCCAGACCCCCGCGATCGCCGACTTTTCATCGAAAAATTAAAATTTGTTCAGATCGATGCCGGCTTCTTTGGCCATAGCCTGCAATCCCTTCTTCTCCAGGGTCTTGATCGCCTTGGTGGAGATCTTCAGACGCACCCAGCGCTTGCCCTGGGGCCACCAAACCCGCTTCCACTGCAAATTCGGCTGTTGCAGCTTGTGGCTGCGACGGTGGGAGTGGGATACGGCCATGCCGTTGTTCGCCCGTTTACCCGTAAGCTGACAGACACGAGACATAATTCGCTCCAGTTGATCGGTTGAAAATCCAAACTCCTATTATAGAGGATTCGGATCGCTTCGCCCCGCCGCCGTCCGAGGCGTTGTAACACAGCCCGCGATCGCGTTCTGCACGCCCAGCAAAAAATTTTTGCCCCACCCCTTGACACAGCTTGTAGTATTTGTGTAGTATAAAAATGTGGCGGACAGGAAAGAGCCAAAAGCTCCTTTCAGAAAGCCACGCAGACTGTGCCGAACCTCGACAACCGAATTATCGTACTACATTAATGGGGATGTAGCTCAGTTAGCCCAGAGCGCCTGTCTGTCGAACAGGAAGTCGCGGGTGCGAATCCCGTCATCCCCGCTCATATCAGGCGCTACGCTAGGTGAAGAACAGGAGGTCGCCAGTTCGACACTGGCTTGGGGGGCTGGCCGATGCCCTGTAGCTCAATGATAGTTTATATAGCTGTCAGCTTTCAGCTTTCAGCTCTCAGCATTCAATTCAAATTGTCTCGAAACCCATTCGGAGGAGTGACGGTGAACCGAGTTGCGATCGCACAAAATACCCTGGAAATTCTCGACTCGGATCTGTTGGGGTGCGATCGCCCGTTCTACAACCGATTCAAAATGGTTTTATTTTCGGTTCTGGATACGACTCCGGCGCAAAAAACTATCTATGTATTTCAAAACCGTTTTTAGATTTTTCAAAATTCAACGATTTAAAAAGGAGGTGATTTCCGTGACTCAGATGACGGTGACGGATGCCCTGGCGGAATTGACGCTGCTGGAAAAGCGGATCGATTCGGCGCGGGCTGCTTTGGAAGGAAACACGTTGATTACAGTGGTCGAAGTGGGGAAGACTCCCACCGGCTACAGATCCCGCGACGAGTACGGCACGAAGGCGCGGGCCGCCCTGCAAAAGGTGGATGCTCTGATCGCCCGTCGGCGCACGATCAAGCGAATTGTCGTCCTGTCCAATGCGTCAACGACGGTGACGGTGGCGGGGGAAGAAATGACCGTCGCGGAGGCGATCGAGATGAAGAATTTCATCCTGTATTACGAGGCGGTTCTCGATACCATGCAGTCGGCCTACAGCCGCGCCCGAAAGGATTTCAATGCAGCCCGGGCGCGGGTCAAAGAACGACTCGACAAACTGGCGATCGAAGTGTTGGGAAAAAACGCGACTTCGGAGAAATATCAGTCTTTGGCGGATAGTTTTCTGGCGAGGGAAGGGGTGGAATTGCTCGACCCCACAGATTTAGCCGCGGAGTGCGATCGCCGTCAAACTTTTGTGGAGGAATTCAAGTCCACCGTCGATCGCATCCTGTCCATCAGCAACGCCCGCACGATGCTGGAAATTCCCGATAATTAGGGTGTGGGGTGTGGGGTGTAGGGGAAGAAATTATTAAATCGTAGGGGCGAATGGCATTCGCCCTCGCAAAATATCTCCGACTCCCGACTCCCGACTCCCGACTCCCGCCTCTTCGTGCTGGCCGTCCGAAAATCTCTAAATTTATGGTTTAGAGATGGATCTTCTTTGGTAGGAGAAAACCATCTCTGCTTGTGGTTAAAGCTCAACGCTAAAAGCTCAAAGCTCAAACCTCACATCTCAACCCTCAGACCATCAAATCTTAACGGATAAAGGTCAAAGTTCGACAAAATCCGGGGGTTTGGTTTCGGGTTTCCATAAAACCTTGAGGTTCTCCACCCGGCTGGGCGGTCAGCACTTTCAATATTGCAAATTTAGTGTATGGCAATGAGCGCTCGTATGTTAACAAATCGAGGGAACCCCGAAAACTTCAAAACCTCGACTTAAAGGGGCTTTGAGTTTTCAAGGACTCCCGACTCCCGATTCTCGACTCCCGCCTATAACGGTAGAATTTGAGTCTTCCAAACTCCAGGTATGGGTTCGAGTCCCATAATTCGCTTCGGAATTGCCGAAAACTGCCCCCATAACTCGACGGACAGAGTGACAGCCTTCTAAGCTGAGGATTCCGGGTTCAAATCCCGGTGGGAGTGCCACCACCAGAGGCCGAAAAGTGAGGCACCGTGCTGATAACGCGGCGACAGGAGGGGCAGTACCTCCCTGGTGGATTGCATTTTTTAATGTGGAGGGATGAACCGATGTTTTTATTTCTGAAAACTCGCCAATTTTGGGCCGATCGCCCGAATTTTGATTGCCATGAGCGAGGAGGGGGCGATCCTCAAGTTCGCCAGCACGATCGCGATCGCCGCCCCGCCGGCCTGATTTTGGGGTCGGCTTATTTCGTTTATAATTGATGGCTTGAAGCTAAATTTTTCGACCTAAAGATCGGGAGAAACCTTGCAGAAAGGTTAATAAAAATTATGAGTACGTTAACCCGTCGCCCCTATCGACAATCGGCGGATTTGGAGGCGATCGCCCACTTATTTAATACCTCGTCCGCCCACGATCGCCTGGAACGATGGACTTCGGGCGATCGCGTCGCCCAGAATTTTCGCTCCCCCGATTTTGACATCAGCCGGGATGTCGCCCTGTGGGAAAATGCCGACGGAGAGGCGATCGCTTACGCCACCGTGTGGGCGACGGATGAATATTTCGAGTTTGTCGTGCACCCGGATTACAGGGATGGGGCGATCGAGGCGGATGTCTTAGCTTGGGCGGAATGCCGGATGCGGGAATTGTCAGAAAAAACGGGAAAACCCGTCCGCCTGCAAACGTCCGCGTACACCACCGAAACCCAACGGCTGGCGGTTTTGGAAGCCCACGGTTTTACCCCGGAACGGCGCTTTTTCCGCATGAAACGTTCCCTGAGCTCCCCGATACCGAAACCCCAGTTTCCGGCGGGGTTCACCTGTCGTGCGATCGCGGGAAAAACCGATGGGAAAGCCTGGGTGGAGATGTTCAACCAAAGCTTTATCGATCACTGGAACCACC
Organism: Lyngbya sp. CCY1209; assembly: GCF_055795065.1. Lineage (NCBI taxonomy): Bacteria > Bacillati > Cyanobacteriota > Cyanophyceae > Oscillatoriales > Microcoleaceae > Lyngbya > Lyngbya sp. CCY1209. Next base: position 15,705 of record NZ_JAYFER010000610.1, on the reverse strand, counting down.
ACGATCTGACGGTGGAACAGTTCGAGCATGAGTTGGACAATCCCAATTACATCCCAGAACTGAATTTGATCGCTGCTGCGCCGGGCGGAACGTTCGCGGGATTTTGCTGCGGCGCGATTTTCCCGGAAGATAACCGCCACAAAAGCCAGCCAGAAGGTTGGATCAACAGTCTGGGCACTCGCCGGGGGTTCCGCCGGCGGGGTGTGGGACGGGCACTTTTGCTCGAGACGTTGCGCCGCCTGCGGGAAGCGGGGACGGACATCGCCTTGCTGGGGGTGGATGCGGAAAACCCGTCCGGTGCTTTCCGACTTTACCAGTCCGTCGGATTTGATCCGGCGTTGACGATGCGAATTGAGAGCAAATGCTTGAAATCTTAAGCGATAGAAAACGGAATGGAGGGAGCGGCGGAAAATTCTGGCATTTCCCACCTCACCCCCGAAACCCGACTTCGGGGGGGTGGGAATTCTGGACTGATAGGTTAAGATCGAGTATATTCAGAACTTAAGTATCAATTTGATATAATGCTAGAGTTATCCGCCCTGGGACTGTTGCAACGCGAACCTTTGCACGGCTACCGACTGAAGCAACGACTCGAGCTGTTTATGGGGAGTTGCATCAGCGTCAATTACGGTGCAATTTATCCGTTGCTCAAACGTCTGGAGGAGCGGGGATATATTGAAGTGATGCTGGAGGAGGCGGGAGATGCGGGTTCGAGCCGAAAAGTTTATGGCATCACGGCAGCCGGACGCAGGCGCTGGCGGCAGAAGATGCTGGAACAACCCCAAGAAAGTTGGGTGAAGGGCAGAGCTCGGTTTTTGATCAAGTTTTTCTTTTTTAGCGATTTAAATGTAGAAGAACGAATTCGATTGGTGGAACACCGCCTGAGAATTTGTCATCAACGGGACGAATATTTGAACAGTCAAGAAATTGACTATATGCCGAGCGATCCTTACCAAGCAGCGGTCTGGAAACGCGCCAAGTCCCTCCTCAACTCCGAGGTGGATTGGTTGAATCAAACCTTAGAAGATTTAAAGCAGGAAAAATCCTTGGTCATTGCTTTGCCAAAAGATTCTCTACCAAAAGATAGATAGCAAATCGCAATTTATCGCTTTAAATTTCTCAAAATAACCTCCCACAATGAATCGGTTAATTTTCGCGAATAACGTCACTTTCAAATCTCAACTTTTACCGCAATTGATATGTCTCATCCATCATCGACCGAATCATCGGCTCAAAATTCCAATCAGTCCCCAGTCGAATTAAACGACTCTCCCGAGTTGGTGTCGGACGATCGCGATCGCCAACCCGAATCGGACCTTCGCGGCAACCCCGGATGGTTGCAGGTGATTTTGGCCATTTTCCTCGCCCTGGGCGTCGGTTTTGCCGGGGGCCAGTGGTGGAAGGCGACCCAAACGGCGGTGCCCTCCCAGGAAGCCGGCCCGTCCGAGGCGCCGCGGGGCGTCCCCGTGCGATTGGCTGCGGTGGAAACGGAAAATTTCCAGGATCGCTCCGAATTCGTGGGAACCCTGGAGGCGAAGCGATCGGTGGAAGTCAAGCCGGAAGTCGGGGGGCGCGTCACCCGGATTTTTGTCGAGTCTGGGGATAGGGTAACGCGGGGACAGGCGATCGCGCGACTGAAAAGCGACGAGTTGGAGACCGAACTCCGGCAAGCCCAAGCCAACCTGGTGCGGACCCAAGCCCGAGTGGCGGAACTGCGGGCCGGCAGTCGCCCCGAAGAAATCGCCGAAGCCCAAGCCCGAGTGGTGGAAGCCCAAGCCCGACTCGCCGACGCGGAATCCGGCAGCTTCCTGGCCGAAATCAACCAGGCCCAGGCCCAAATTGACGCCAGCATCGCCGAAGCGGAACTGGCCCAAAAGCGGGTGAACCGATTTGAGGAATTGACCGAAGCCGGCGCCATTTCCCGGGACGAATTCGATACATTAGTTTCGGAACTCGAAACCGCCGAGGCCGACTTGAGGGCCGATCAACGGCGGTTAGAACAGTTACAGAAAAACCGCCAATCCGAAATCGCCCTCAGACGGGCGGAAGTGGAACAGGCCCGACAGGTACTCCGGCGCCTGGAAAACGGCACCCGCCTCGAAGAAATCGACCAGGCGGAAGCCCAGGTCGCCGAAGCCGCGGCCCGGGTTAACCAGTTGGAAGTACAGTTAGCCGAAAGTGCCGTCGAAGCCCCCTTTGACGGGGTGATCGGCGATGTGACCGTCAAAGAGGGAGACTACATCCAACAGGGCGACCCCCTCACCACCCTGACGGAAAACGATCGCCTGGAATTGCGGTTGCCGATTCCCCTGGAACGGAAATCCGACCTGGAAATGGGGCTGGCCGTGCGGATGCGCGACCCCCAAGGCAATTCCCTCGGCACGGGGCGGATCAGCTTTATTTCCCCCACCGTCAACCCGGATTCCCAGACCATTTTGGCGAAAGCCACGTTTCCGAACCCCGACGGACAGTTGCGAAACGGTCAATTCGTGCGGGCGGACGTGATTTGGGACGAAAAACCGGGCGTGGTGGTGGTTCCCATGACCGCCGTGCAGTTTTTGGGGGACGAACGGTTCGTCTTCGTGGCCGAAGGGGGAGACAATCCCACGGCCAAAAAACAGGTGATCCGTTTGGGGTTAATTCGAGGCGATCGCGCCGAAGTCCTGGAAGGGCTGCGCCCCGGCGAAAAACTGATCGTCTCCGGCATCCAAAAACTATCCGACGGAACGCCGATTCAACCCAAGAATTAGGGAGGGGAATTTTAGATTTTAGATTTTAGATTTTAGATTCCCCATTTTGGGAGAAGTGAGGAGTTAGAAGAGAGAAGTGAGAAGTTTATCTGTCCTCTATTCTCTCTTCTCTTTCCTCCCTACACCCTACACCCTACACCCTACACCCTGCCTATGTTTACCAACTTTTTTATCAGGCGTCCGGTTTTTGCGACGGTTTGTTCATTGTTAATTGTCCTGATCGGATTGGTCGGATTTACCCGGCTTCCGGTGCAGGAATATCCCAGCATCGATCCCCCGGTCGTCACCGTCCGCACCACCTACCCCGGTGCCAATGCGGAGGTAGTGGAAACGGAGGTGACGGAAATTTTGGAGGCGGAAATTAACGGGGTGGAGGGGTTGAAAACCCTGACTTCCTCCAGCCGGGAGGGGATCAGTTCCATTACCGCTCAGTTTGACGTCGATCGCGATTTGGAAGCCGCCGCCCAGGACGTGCGATCGCGGGTTTCGCGGGCGACGGACGAACTTCCCGACGACGTGGACACCCCGGTTGTTTCCAAAGAGAGTAGCGACGACGATCGGATCATGTGGATCGCCATTTACGGCGATCGCTTCTCCAACTTGGAATTGAGCAACTACGCCGATCGCTTCCTCAAAAACGCCCTGGAAACCGTCGATGGGGTGGGCAGCATCTTCATCGGGGGAGAGCGGCGCTACGCCATGAGACTGTGGCTGGACCCCGATCGCATGGCGGCTCGCAACGTCACCGCTTTGGACGTGGAAGACGCCCTGCGACGGCAAAACGTGGAAATCCCCAGCGGACGCATCGAGGGGCAAAGCACCGAATATCCCGTCCGCACCCTCGGGCGGTTGAGAGATCCCGCCGAATACGAAGATCTCGTCATCCGCCGCAACCCCGACGGGGCGTTAATTCGCCTCCGGGATGTCGGTTACGCCGAGATCGGGGCCGAAAGCGATCGCACCATCGCCCGGTTCCGGGGAACCCCCGCCGTCGCCCTGGGGGTGAGCAAACTCTCCGGCGCCAACCTGTTGGAAGTCGCCAACGGGGTGAAAGCCAGAATTAAGGAACTCTCCGAGAGCTTCCCCGAGGGGATGAATTACACCATCGCCGTGGACTATTCCGAATTCGTGCAGGTGGCGATCGATGAAGTGTGGGAAACGTTATTGTTGGCGATCGTTCTCGTCGTATTGGTGATCTTCGCCTTCCTGAAAAACTGGCGGGCTACCCTCATCCCCACCCTCACCATCCCCGTCTCTTTGATCGGCGCCTTCGGGGCGATGTTCTTCCTGGGCTTTTCCATTAACGTCCTGACGCTGTTTGCCCTCACCCTCTCCACCGGACTGGTGGTGGACGATACCATCGTCGTACTCGAAAATATCGTCCGCTACATCGACGAAAAGAAAATGCACCCCTTCCCCGCCGCCATCCACGCCATGCGGGAAGTGGTGTTCGCCGTCATCGCCACCACCGTCGTCCTGATCGCCGTCTTCGTCCCCGTCGGCTTTTCCGGCGGTTCCACCGGACAAATTTTCAACGAATTTGCCATCACCCTCGCGATCGCCGTCGTCTTCTCCTCCTTCGTCGCCCTCACCCTGGCGCCGGCGGTTTCGGCGCGACTGCTGACCCCCTCCCACGCCAGCAACAATCCCATCATGCGGCTGTTTTCTGCCCCCCTCAACGGCTTCGACTGGCTGCTGCGGCGCATCCAGGCAGCCTACGATCGCACCCTGCGGATGATGATGGCGGCTAAACCCGTGGTTTTGGTGGGATTCGTGGCGGCTTTGGGACTGACGGCTTGGCTGTTCGTCCAACTGCCCCAAGGGTTCCTCCCCACCGAAGATCGCGGCCGTATTTTTATTCCCATCAACGCGCCAGAAGGGGTGAGTATCGAGTATACGAATAATGTCGTGCAACAGGTCGAGGAGGTGCTGGCTGACGTCCCCGAAATGGAAGCCTATTTCACCATCACCGGTTTCGGGCGGGGGGCCTCCCAGGCGAACCGGGGTTTCGCCTTTACCCGCCTCAAATCCTGGTCGGAACGCACCGAACCCGGCCAGTCCCAGCAGGAGATCGTCAAACGGCTGTTCGGCCAGTTTTCCCGCATTACCGACGCGATGATCTTCCCCATCAACCCCAGTTCCCTCCCCGGAAGTGGGCGGGGCCAGCCGGTGCAGTTCGTCCTCCAGGGCACGGATATCGGCGAGTTGGCCGCCGTGTCGGACGAGTTGGCGAAGGAGGCGCAAAATCTGCCCCAATTGGTGAACGTGGACACCGATTTGAAGCTGAATAAACCGGAGTTGGTGCTGGAAGTGGAGCGATCGCAGGCTGGAAATTTGGGGGTTTCGGTGCAGCAAATCGCCCGCACCCTGCAAATCATGCTGGGGGGGCGGGATATCACCAATTTCAACGAGGGCAACCAGCGTTACGATGTTATCGTCCGGGCTCAGAAAGAATATCGCGCCAGTCCGGAGGATATTGAGGAACTCTACGTCCGCGCCGAGTCGGGGGAGATGGTGCCCATCAGCAGCGTGGTTTCGGTGCGCGACTCCACTCTTCCCCCGCAAATTAACCACTTTAACCGCTTCCGTTCCGCGACATTAGAAGGCAGTCCCGCCGCCGGGTACAGTCTGGGCGAGGCGTTGGAGGCGATGCAGAATTTGGCCGATCGCGTCATCCCCGAGACGATGCGGACGGCCCTGGCTGGGGAGTCCCTGGAGTTCAGCGAGGCGGGACAGGCGACGGTCTACATTTTCGGTCTGGCGTTGGCGTTTATTTTCCTGACGCTGGCGGCGCAGTTCGAGAGTTTTATCGATCCGATCGTGATTTTGTTGGCGGTTCCTTTGTCGCTTTTGGGGGCGTTCGGGGCGCTGTGGATGGCGCAGTTGGAGTTGAATATTTACAGTCGCATCGGCCTGATCATGCTGATCGGACTTTCGACGAAAAACTCGATTTTGATCGTGGAATTTGCCAACCAATTGCGCTCTCAGGGGCGATCGATTCAACAGGCGGCGATCGAGGCCGGACGGGTGCGATTTCGCCCGATTTTGATGACCGCTTTTTCGACCATTTTCGGCGTGATGCCGCTGGCTTTCGCCACGGGTGCGGGGGCGGCGAGTCGCGTCTCCATCGGGATGTCGGTGATGGGGGGAATGTTGGTTTCGACGCTGCTGAGTTTGTATGTGGTGCCGGTATTTTATGCGATCGCCACCAATTTGCAATCTCGGCTGACGGGCAAATCCAAGCACCTGCCGGGGGAATTGGGGGAATCGATCTACTATGCCGAGGCGAATGGAAATGGCAATGGTAATGGCAACGGCAACGGCAACGGTTATCACCCTGAGAACAATTCCCACCCGCCGGATGGGGAGGGGGTGAAAAAAGGCGATCGGCAAAATTTGAAGAATTGATGTCGGTATCGGTTTTGATGGGGAAAGCCCACTTTTTCAACCCATTTCCCAATCCATCTGTGGGGGCAAGCCTCTGCGCTTGCCCTAGGTGAATGATAGGGTTTGGCAATTCATTAATCGGACAACCCATTTACTCATCAACCGGGCAACCAGAGACGGTTGCCCCCACAGTGATTGACTTTGAGGATTGACTTTGAGGAAAAAATTGAAGTTGCCCGTCAGGAGGGAGCGACAGAGCTCGATCTCAGTCAAATGGGACTGACAGAATTACCCGATGCGATCGCATCCCTGACCGAGTTGCAATTGAGACATTGGGGAGAAAAGAAACCGGGTTTCTATAAGAGTTCCTATTTCTCAACCTGATTGTCCGCAAGAAACCCGGTTTCTAGCTGCGGTGAGATTGAACGAGAGTGAAACCCCCGCTGACGACGGATTGACGGAGTGGCATCCGGCATTTTTATCGTTGGGAAAAACCGGCGAGTGGAAGCATCTTTAATACTGATCGCGATCGCGTCCCGGAAACGTGCGATCGCTATTTTATCCCCCCCTAAACCGCCGCAGTTCCCACGCCATCAACCCAGGCGACGAGGCTGAAAACCAAGAACAAACAACCGCCGATCGCGGTGATGGTGCGTTCGGAGATGTGTCCGGCGATCAGCCGCCCCCCCAAAACGGCGATCGCGGCACAGATGGCGTGTCCCAAAGTCGCCCCGACGACGACTCCGACGGGGTGGTAAGCGGCGGCGAGGGCGATGGTGGCGATTTGGGTGCGATCGCCCCACTCGGCGATAAAGGTGAGGGAAAAGGCTTCGGTGAGGATTCCCAAATTGCCCTTGCGTTTCGGAAAATTCGACCCCTCCACCGCCTCGATCGCTTCTTTTTCTTCCCCGGAATTCGCCTTATTTTGGGGCATCTGGCTGGCTTCGTAGAGCAATTTGATGCCGAACAGGGCGAACAGGGCAATTTCCGCCCAGTGCAGGTAAATGGGCGGCAGGAATGAGACGACCTGCCCCATCGCCACCGATAAAACCGTCATGGTTGCCAGGGCTGCGACCACCCCCGCGAACACCAGTTTTCGGGAATGTCGCAGGGACAAAATGACGGCGATAAAAAAGGTTTTGTCTCCGAGTTCGGAAAGGGTGATCAGTAGGAGTCCGGCGGTGAAAGCGGTTAGCATGGTGCGATCGAGTCAGTCCGTTCGAGTCTGTCAATTTTACGGGCAGACGGGATAAAAAGTTCGCCATCTGAACTTCGGAAACGATCGATATCGCGATCGCCCGGGAACTTTTTAAACGGCCCGATTGGTTTCTCTCTTCACTTCTAGACTATCACGCGATCGCCGATTTGATGCGGGAAATTTGCGATCGGATCGACCCTTTCATAAATCATTCATTTTGTTTTCATTTATCTTTAATTTTCTGAAATTCGGCATCGTCTGTCTGTGTCCCGCCATACAAAACAGTTGCGATCGCCAAAATTAAATTTCTAACTTTGGTCAGATTGGGCTCTCCCCGTTTTTTGCTAAACTCGCCCCCAGTCCAGAGAAGAGAGGCCAAAATACCGACTTCTCAATCCTCATCCCATCCCCGACTCCGAATTTGGCAATTTTCCGTCAGGCGACAGCCATTCGGGTAAGATGTTTGCAGATGGGATCGGACCGATCTGGCACGATCGCCAGTCGGTTTGGAGGTACTGCTGGGCGATCGATGTCCGGATGGCGATCCACCCTTTGACCCGTTGAACTACTCATATCTCTAGGTTTGTTATGTCATTTCAACCAAGATCTAGCGGGATTTTGTTGCACCCCACTTCCCTTCCCAGTCGATACGGGATCGGAGACTTGGGGCCGAATGCCTATCAGTTTGTCGATTTTCTCAACGAGAGCAACCAACAACTCTGGCAAATTTTACCGCTGGGTCCGACCGGGTTCGGAAATTCCCCCTACCTCTCCTACTCGGCTTTCGCCGGAAACCCTCTCCTCATCAGTCCCGATATGTTGGCGGAGGCGGGGTTGCTGACCGAAGAAGATCTGGCCGAAGTCCCACCCCTGCCCACCGATATGGTCGATTTCGACCGGGTGCGGGAGGTGAAGACCCCCCTATTTAAGAAAGCGTTCCAGAACTTTCGGGAAAATGGGTCGCCGGAACTCGAACACGAATTTCACGAATTTTGCCACCAAAAGAGCTACTGGCTGGAAGATTACGCCTTTTTCATGTCTCTCAAGGACGCCCAGGGGGACGCGAGTTGGCACACTTGGGACGACGGCATTTCCCGGCGCAAGCCAGAGGCCGTGAGCAAATGGAAGGAGAAGCTCGGAGAGGATATTTATTATCACAAATATCTCCAATTCACGTTCAACCGCCAGTGGGCGAATTTGAAGCGCTACGCCAACGAACAGGGGATTCGGATTTTCGGAGATCTGGCGATTTATGTAGCCCACGACAGCGCCGACGTCTGGGCGCACCCGGAAATTTTCTGTCTGGACGGGGAAACCGGGGAAGCCGCGCTGATGGCGGGGGTGCCGCCGGATTACTTCAGCGAAACCGGCCAACTGTGGGGAAATCCGGTCTACAACTGGGAGCGCCTCCAGCAAAATGGGTTCGAGTGGTGGGTGCAGCGGATTCAGGCGATGTTGGATTACGTCGATTTGATCCGCATCGACCACTTCCGGGGTTTGGAGTCCTTCTGGGCGGTTTCCCAGGGGGAGACGACGGCGATGAATGGCCAGTGGGTCAGCGCCCCCGGAGAGGGCTTGTTTCACGCGATCGAGGAGCGGTTGGGGCGGCTGCCGATTATCGCCGAAGATCTGGGGATCATCACCCCGGAGGTGGAGGCTCTGCGGGATAAATTCGAGTTGCCGGGGATGAAGGTGCTGCATTTCGCCTTCGACTCGGGGCCGGAGAACCCCTATCTGCCCTACAACTACACCTCGCCCAACTGGGTGGTGTATACGGGGACCCACGACAACGATACGACCGTGGGCTGGTTCAACCGGCGGACGGTGAAGGAACAGGCGCGGGTGACTCGGTATTTGGGGGCCGTCCTCGACTACGGCATCCACTGGGACATGATCCGGCTGGCCCTGTCTTCCGTGGCGAATCAGGCGGTTTTTCCCCTGCAGGACGTGTTGGGACTCGGGAGCGAAGCCAAGATGAACAAACCCAGCACGGCGGAAGGGAACTGGGCCTGGCGGTGCGAACCGGGGATGCTGACGGACGAACTCCGCGATCGCCTCAAGTTCTGGACCGACACCTACGGGCGATCGCCGCGATAATGTCCGATCTCAATCGGGTGTAAGGTGTGGGGCGATCGGGGGATTTTCCCGGATCGCCCCCCCTTCGCCGGTTAGGAACTCGGAGTGTCGTCGGTTCCTTGGGTATTCCCCACCTTGAAAACCGCCTCTTCCACCATTCCGGGTTCTCCGAGGCGTTTGGCTTCGCCGTCGTTGACGGTGACGAGGACGCCCCCGGCATTTCCGGCGACCACCACGACTTCATTCTTCGCTTTCCAACTTTTCTGGGTGCCGCCGGATAAAATCCCCTGAAATTCGGTCTTGCCGTCCACTTCGACCAGAACCCAGGACTCGTCCTTGACCGTGATTCCGACTTCCACATCCCGGATGACGGGTTTCGGGTCCGGAGTCGCACTCGGGGAGGGGGAAGCGTTTTCCACCTTCACCGTGGCCGGTTGGGAAGTTGAGGGAGGCGCGGAATTTCGCGCCATTTCCACCGATTCGCCGCCCGGTTCGGCTTCGGTGACGGCTTCTTCAGGAGAAGTCCGGATCAAATAGGATAAACCGTTGATGGCACAAATAACGAGCAGAATATAAGTCAGATACAGGTGGCTCGGCCGCAGTTGGGGAGCGCGGAGCCATTTCAAGGACGTTTGGAGCGATCGCCCCGTCGGTTCCGGCAAAAAGAAATTCGCCAATTCTTCCCCGTCTAATCCGAGGGCGTCGGCGTACCGCCGGATCAGCCCCCGGGTGTAAACGGGTTCGGGAAGGCGATCCATCCGGCCTTCTTCGAGGGCCCGCAGCAAGTGGGAGCGAATGCGAGTATAGGTCGCCACCATATCCAACGAGAGGGAATGGTCGATGCGGGTCTGACGCAACTGCTCTCCAATATCCGATAACCGCTGCACCTGTTCGGTATCAAATCGAGTTTGCTGTTGCCCGGGACTCTGAGAATTCGTGTTCAATTTAAACATTGGGGGCCTGAGAGTCAGTTTCATATGCCGTCCTCCTCAAGATCGACTGCCAAATTTCCAGATACACTCACCGTTTCGAGATCGACTCGATGTTTGAGGAAACGCACTTCAGAGGTTTCGAGGGGCCGGTAGTGACCGCGAGGTAATTCCAATTGTCCAGTCGGGTTCAGGTGAATCGGTCCGATCGCCGTGCGGTGCAGTTGAACCACGGGATATCCCAGGGATTCTGCCACTCGGCGGATTTGCCGATTTCTACCTTCACATAAAATCACTTCCAATACAGTTTGTGAACTCCGGCGCTTCCCCAAGCGCCGAACTTTCGCCGGTAATGTCTTTTTTCCGGAGAGCAAAATCCCTTGCCGCCACCGCTCCAAAGCCGATTCGGGGGGGCTACCTTGGACGACGACCCGATAGGTTTTGGGGACGTGATAGCGGGGATGGGTGAGCCGGAATGTCAGTTCGCCGTCATTCGTGAGCAACAATGCCCCGCTGGAATTGCTGTCCAACCGGCCGACCGGATGAATGCCCCGGCCCCCCCGCCAGTGGGGGGGCAACAGATCCAAAACCGTCCGCCGTCCCTGCGGATCGGCACAGGTGGAAACGACACCCAGAGGTTTGTTTAAAAGCAGGTAAATCGGTTGAGTCTGTTGGGATGGTTGCACCGGCCGTCCGTCAATTTCGACGCGATCGCGAGTCGGATCGATCTTTTGACCCAAATGCGCCGTGCTGCCATTCACCCTCACCCGTCCTTCGACGATCATCCCCTCCGCATGACGGCGGGAGGCGATACCCCAGCGAGCTATGATTTTTTGTAGCCTTTCATCCATAGGTGTGCAGGATGTCGGAAATTTGAACCGATCAGTTATGTCATGGCCGAAACCCGGCGTTGACGGCCGGGGTGGCGGGCAGCCAGAGGTAAACGACTCGCCCTGTCGTGAACAGGTTTTCAGACAATTTGGACTGAGCCGAGCTAAATTGTTGCACAAATCCACCAACTCTGTACAAATCTTACACCGACCCGTAATTTTTCCTACGTCTCAGGAGAGATGCTGCGATTCTCGATTCGGTGCTTCTGCCGGGGTGAGTGTTTGACTCTTGCTTCTGTTCTATCACATCCGGTGGCTCCCAACCCTTGTTGACCCGCCACGATTCCGAATTCGGCCGCGGCCACATGGCATTTTCTTGATAGACGGCGAGGGAAGAGGTTACAATCCACGGACATTCAATGGGCCTCCCCATCGGGGGGGGTCAACATCAGCAATGGTAGGTTGGGGAGTGAAAAAAGTGAAAGCGACTGAAGCGCAACAAAAGAAACTGATCGGAACCGTCCTGTCCGCGGCGGTGCAATTCTACCTGCGATCGCAGGCGGAGCGGGTCGAATCTCTGAAAATTCACATCGGCGGGAACAACCGATCGCTCTTGAGCGGCCGAATTCCCGATGTCTCGGTCTCGGCGCGAGGGGTAATTTATCGAGGCCTGCACCTGAGTCAAATCGCCCTCAACGCTTCCCGCATCCGCATCAACTTGGGCCAAGTCCTGCAGGGCAAACCCCTACAACTCCTCGAACCCATCCCCGTCGAGTGCGACCTGCAACTCTACGCCGGGGACCTCGATGCCTCGGCCCGATCCCCCCTCCTCGCCGATGCCCTCACCCAACTGCTCCGATCCCACTTTCTCCTACCGGCGGGGAACCTGGAAAACCTGCAATTGACATTGGGAGCAAACCGCCTCAAACTGACGGCCGATTTAACCGGCGTCCCCCTCACCTTGACGACCCAATTACAACTGGCCAGTCCCACCCAACTCCGATTGGCCGAACCTCGCCTTCAGATGCCCCACCTTGTCCCCGAAACCCATCGGTCGGACATGACCCTCGATCTCGGTTCCGACGTGGACATTCAGGATCTCGGCGTCAGTGCCGAACAACTCACCCTGCGGGGAATTATTTGGGTTAAACCGTAGTTGGGGAAAGTGAAAAGTGAAATTTTCCCGACTCCCGATTCCCGACTCCCGATTCCCTCATTTCGCCAGCCAAGGCAAAATTAGGGTCACGAAATAATAGACCAGGGGGGCGGTGAAAACGTAGCTGTCGGCGCGATCGAGGATGCCGCCGTGGCCGGGGATCAGTTGGCCGGAGTCCTTGACCCCCGCATCCCGTTTCATCATCGATTCGGTGAGATCGCCCAAGAGGCTGGCGATGCCAATGATGGAGCCGAGGGCGACCCCCGTCCAGGGAAATCCGGGCCAGCGGAGGAACCAGGCCCCGGCGATCGCGACCCCGATGCTGCCCAACACGCCGAACACCGCCCCTTCCACCGTCTTTTTGGGGCTGATGTCGGAGAGGCGGGTGCGGCCGAAAAATTTGCCGACGATGTAGGCGCCGATGTCGGCGGCCCAGATGCAGCCGAAGGCGAGGAGGGTGACGGTCAGTCCTTGGGTGAGGGGGTAGGACAGATGCCAGGATACCGGCCAGTCACCTTGCAGGGAGAGCGGATCGGCGATCGCGGTGGTGCCCGGGGGGGGAAAGGCGTCGAAACCCACCCGCAGTCTGATCCAATAGCTGGGCAAATAGCCGCCGTAGAACAGTCCCAAAATCGAGGCGGCAATATCGGCGATGGTGGAGAGTTTGGGTTGGAACAGCAGGTAAAAACAGATCAGGGTTCCCGCTAAGGCGAACATGGCGTCCACCAGGGGGGGAGCCAGGGCGGCGGTGATCAACAACGCCTGACTGACGGCGAGGGTGGTTTTCCCGGCGGGTTCGATGCCCTTCGCCCGCACCAATTGAAAGTATTCGAGTTGGCCGAGGTAGACGATGACCCCAAAACCGAGCGTGAAGTACCATCCCCCCAGCGTCAGCATCACTAACGCCAGGGCGATCGCCACAATTCCACTGATGACACGAGACCAAGGCATAATTAAGAAGCATTCCCAGTGCGAACCCGCCGGGTCGGACGGCCGAGCCGTTCCAACCCCACAGTTTATCAGTATGACCGTTAATGAAAGGTTAAAAGGTTAAATATTGCAATGAAGGTTGGCGGTCCGGGGGCATCGCACCCGGGCTAGTCCATTTTCTCGCCGCTGAGGATGAACATCGGGTCGATCGCCGCAAAACTCCCGGACCCGCCCCGGCCCTCCAAACGGTTGATGGAGGACTGGACGACTTCCACGTTCCGCACCTGCAACTCGGCAAACCCCTCCGAAATCAAATACAAACTCTCCAAACTCGAAGCGGTGGCGACAATTCGCCCCCCGGATTCCAGGTATTTCCAAGCCGTCGCCAGGATATCCTTGATCGCCCGCCCCCCCTCCAAACAGACCCGGTGGGGGCGGTGGGGCAGGTCGTGCAGGCACTCGGGGGCACTCCCCTCGATCACGTCAACATTGGTCACGCCGAAGCGATCGCAGTTGTTGCGGATCAAATGGGCGACCTCCTCATCCCGCTCCACGGCGACGATCCGGCCCTGGGGACACAGCAGCCCCGTTTCCACCGGAATCGTCCCCGTCCCGGCGCCGATATCCCAAACCACCGAATCCGGCCGCAAGCGCAAATACGAAATCAACAGCAACCGCACCTCGCGCTTACTCATGGGAATTCCCGGTAGGCGCTCGAACAGTTCGTCGGGGATGCCGGGGGTGATGTAGGGCCAGAGTGAGGAAGACATAGATTCGGTGTGGGTTGAGTTGAAGGTTTGCAGATTGTGGGATCTAGACGACCACCCGCAGGGTTTCCAGACTCGGGTCGCCGCATCCGACGATTTGCCCCCCCAAAGCGCGGACCTGTCTGAGGAATGCGATCGCCTCCTCGGAAATCACCTCTCCGGGCCACAGGACCGGAATTCCGGGAGGATAGGGACAGATGCACTCCGCACCGATCCGGCCGCGGCACTCCCCGATCGGGAGTTGGGCGGTTTCGGCGAAATACGCATCTCTGGGAGACAGGGCCGGGACGGACGCCGGGGGAGTGGGAAGAACGGTGCGGGGAAATCGGCAAGAATCCCGCTCCAATTCCTCCGCCCGCCGGATCAGACCCGCGAACCCCTCCGCCATGTCGTCGATGTCCTGCTGTGTGTTGGCCGGACTCACGATAAAAGTCAAATTCTGAAAATCCGGCAACTCGGCCGTCACCCGAAACTGCCGGTGCAGAATTTCATCCGCTTCGTAGCCGCTCAGACCCAAACCCGCGACATCGACGGTCAACCGGGTGCGATCGCGGGCCAGACACCCCGGACGGGATTCGGCATCGTAAACCCGCAAAAGGGGCAGTTGATGCAGTCGATTTCTTGCTCTCCCTGCCAATTTTAGCGCCTGGTCGATGCGTTTTTTCCCTTGAGTCGCCATTTGGTGGCGGGCCGCGTCCAGGGAGGCGAGGAGGAGGTAGCTGGGACTGGTGGACTGGAGCATTTCCAGGGCGCGATCGAGGCGGGAAATATCGATGCGATCGCCCTTAATATGCAGCATGGAGGCCTGATTCATCGCCCCCAACACCTTGTGGGTGGATTGTACCGTCAGGTCGGCCCCCGCAGCCAGGGCGGAAATGGGTAAGTCGGGGTGAAAGCCGAAGTGGCCGCCGTGGGCTTCATCGACGAGGAGGGGGATATGATGAGTGTGGACGATCGCGGCAATTTTTTCCAAATCCCCGCAAATCCCCCGGTAGGTGGGGTGCACGGCCAGCACCGCTTTGATGTCCGGGTGTCGTCGCAACGTGGATGCGATCGCCTCCGGGGTGAGACTCAGGGGGATATTCCAATCGGGGTCAATTTCGGGATTGACGAAAACTGCGATCGCCCCGGACATCACCAGCCCGGAAATAACGGAACGGTGGACGGTTCGCGGGACTAAAATTTTCTCGCCCGGATTGCACGTCGCCAGGATAGCGGCCACAATTCCCACCGTAGAGCCGTTGATTAAAAAGCGGGTGCGATCGCTCCCGAACGCCTCCGCCGCCAGTTCTTGGGCCTCCAGAATCACCCCGAACGGCGCGAACAGATTATCCAATTCCGGCAATTCCGGCACATCCGCCCGAAACACCTGCGACCCCAAAACCGCCGCCAGGGGTTCGGGAATGCCTTGCCCCCGCCGATGTCCGGGGGTGTAGAAGGCAGCGTGGGGGCGATCGGCTACGTCTTTGAGGGCTTTTAGTAAAGGGATTTGATTTTGATCGAGCATGAGATTAATGGGGACAGAAGTTGGAATGCGGCACTCGCCCTCACCCCCAGCCCCTCTCCCAATTCTGGGAGAGGGGAGTCAATCCGGTTCCCCCCTTACTCCCCCCTTACTCCCCCCTTACTCCCCCCTTTCTCCCCCCTTTCTCCCCCCTTTCAAAGGGGGGCTGGGGGGGATG
>NZ_JAYFER010000609.1:0-32256 GCF_055795065.1 Lyngbya sp. CCY1209 | reverse complement strand
TCAAACCCTTATAGAAAAGCCGTTTCAGTTTCCGACTCCCTAATACCGACTGCCGAGGACCGCGCGCAGCGCTATAGTTATTCCTTGTGCCTTTTTAATGAGTTTTTCATCAAAAGTGTAGAACCTCTCGCAATCTTGACTTTGTGCCAAATGAAAAGCATCGGCAAAATCCAAACCATTTTCATGCCACAGCAGGGCTTGATGAACTAACATTGGGTTAGTTAAGTCTTACCAGTCTGGAATAGTCCATGATGTCTCACCCCCGGGAGTCGGGTTATGGCGGATCGTGGGTGTTTTTTTTGAGTTTAGCAGGATTTTCGGACAGGGTAATGCTGAGTTTGTGTAGAGTTGTCGGTGACTCATCGTGTCAGTTATAGCCCCCATCCGCCAGTTATTTTTCCGATGGAAAAGGGGCGATCCACCGCCGCCGGAGGGCAAAATCGAGGACGATCGCAGTTCCCGCAAACATCAACAGGCTTTCCGTCCCCCCCAGGACGAGTTGGGGGAGGGGTTCGCCCCGGGTGAGTCCCGCTTCCGCGATCGCGAGCCCCCGCACCAGGCCGAAGGCCAAAACCGCCCCCTGTTTGAGGTGGGAGTTGTCGTCGCGGCGGATAATATAGCGGTAGGTGGCCCCGAACAGGAAACCGCTGGCCCCGGCGATCGCACCCCGGACCGCCAGATCGAGGTCGGGGACGAGGGGGCGATCGAGGAGAAGGGAATTGACACCCAGGAGGAAAAGGGCGATCGCCGTCAGGGAAACGGCTGCGAGAATTCCGGCGCCCAGGGATTCCCGGCGCTCGGCGGGGGTAAAGTTAGAAGAAGGATTCACGATCGCTAAACTGACTCAATTTCGGGATATGATAAGGGCTGGAGCAATTTGTAACCTGTTTTTCTAATACACCGCTATGGATATTCTGTCACTCGGTTGGGTCGGCCTGTTAGTTGTCTTCACCTTCTCCATTTCGATGGTCGTCTGGGGTCGCAACGGATTTTAGAGCGACGACGACGCCGAACGCAACGGGGGGTGAAGGGTTCACCCCCTTATTTTTTCCCGGTCGGGGGAGTCCCATCCATTATCAATTGTCAATTGTCAATGATCAATTATCAATTGTGCCCGCCCATGACAATTTTGAGAGTCAAAGTCAAACCCAATTCCAAACAACAACTGATTCGAGAAGAACCCGATGGGGGGTTCACCGTCTATTTGAAATCGCCCCCGGCGGACGGGAAGGCGAACCGGGAGTTGATCGAGGTGCTGGCCAAACAGTTCGGCGTCCCCAAGTCCCGAGTTTCGATCAAGTCGGGGGCTTCGTCTCGCAACAAATTGGTCGAGTTGCCAGAGTAATTATACTGGTTGAGGAAGGGTTGCCCACCCGCGATCGCCATCTTCACACCGATCTGTGCGGCCGACCCGTTTGAGATGCGCCGATTTCATGCAAAGATAAAAAAACTGTCTGTTTTCGGGAGTGCCGATGGCAGGCACCGCTGTAGGCAACGTTGAGAAAATACGCGAGTTTGAAATTATGAAAGTCGGCGATCGTGTTCGCGTCAAACAATCCATTATCGTCTATGTCAATCCCGAACATCGCAATCAACCGTTCGATGCGAAGGGGTTGGAAGGGGAAATTCTCTCCATCAGCCAAGACTGGAAGGGGAGGCCCATCACCCCCAATCTCCCCGTTCTCGTGCAGTTTAGCAAAAAATTTAAGGCTCACTTCACGGAGGAGGAGTTAGAGGTCATTCAGGAGAGTTAAGCGGCCATCGGGCGATCGGGGTATAAAGAGACGCTGTTTTCCGATCCCCCGCCCCCTTTTGATTTTCAGAATCGGTCGATGTCCCGACGATTCTGGCGGCGGCCAAAGTTACCCTCCCCGCAGGAACCACCCCAAAATATTGAGGTCGCCCCGCATCTTCTGCAATTCTCGGCGGTGGTGGTCGGCGGTTTTGTAATACCATTGGCAATAGTCCTCAAATGCCTGACGGGATGCGACCTCTTCATGAAACTCGAGGGTGAGTTGGGTCGCTTCTAGGGCATCTAGAACTTCCGCCGAGAGTGGGTGGGCGTGCGGAAAAATATTCTCCCAGTTCGAGTGCATGATTTCGCTTTGGATGACTCGTGCAATATTCGCTCACCTTAGCACAACGGACTCAAGCCCAACCTCGGAGGCGGTAGACGAGGATGCCGATATATTCTTTCAGGGCCCGGGTGGTGCGATCGACGGCCGTGGCGTCGGGGATGAAGCGGAGGAGTCCCTCCCGCCAGTTATTTTGGATCAGGGCCACTTCTTCCTCGGAAATGAGAAAGTCCGTGGGGGCCGGGATGACGTCAATTTCGAGTTTCTGGAAAATCCGCAGCGATCGCGGCATATGGATGGCCGACGTCACCAGCAGCACGGGGTCTTCGATGTCCCGTTCCCGCAGAATTTGCCGGACGTTGACGGCGTTTTGGTAGGTGTTGAGGGAATCGGGGTCCTGGAGGATCGCCTCGTCGGGAACCCCCATTTCCCGGGCGATCGCGGCCATATCTTCGGACTCGGAGGCACCCTTTTCGCCGGCCCGCCAGACGATCCGCCCCCCGCTGAGGATCAGCCAGGGGGCCTTCCCCCGCTTGTACAGGAGAGCGCCGTGGAGGACGCGATCGCCCGCCTCCTGGACATCTACCCACGGGCGGGGGGAAATGTGGGGGCGGGTGGCCCCCCCCAACACCACGATCGCCCCGGCGTTTGGCAATTCCTGCGGCGGTATGTTTTGCCATTCGAGCGATCGCACCAAGGCCTGGGCGACTTGGGTATTTCCCGCCACCGCCATGATGATGAAACTCAAAGCGACGGGGAGGGCTGCCCAGCGGGGCGATCGCCACAGCAGCAGCAGGGCGACGAGCATCAAAAGGCAGGTGAGTCCGACGGGATAGACGAACAGGGGAAGGAGTTTGGACAGGTAGAGAAACATCGTATTCAATTGATAATTGATAATTGATAATTAATAATTGATGGCGATCGGGTTTTGACCTTTTCTTTTTTCCTCCCCACACCCCACGCCCGCACACCCCACACCCCATCCGATATTATTTGCGGGTGGAGTTGGGCCGCACGATCCACTCGACGATGGAAACCGGGCGTTTCGGGTATTGAGCCTGGGGGGCGGTTCCCGACTGGGGTTTGAGGCCGGATTTGACCAGGGCTTTGTCGAAACCAGCTTTCAGGGGAGCGATCGCGGATTGCGATCCCGGCGTTTCATCGGCTGGTGGCTGTTCTTCGATGTGCCACCACTTGACCAAATGCTGGGCGGACGCGCCGCTCAACAAGCCCATGCAGAGGCTCAAGAGTAGGGAATATCCGACCGTAAAAAAGCCTGCGGCCAGCAACAAGCCGAGGATCGATCCCGCCGCGATCGCGCCAGTAGATTGTGATTGGGGAGACTCCGACATCGAATTGTCCTCACATCAAATCGAATCCATACGCTTTTCGATCATACTCTTCCAATATCGAAAATCCGATTGATCGGCCCGGAGATAGAAGTCAAAATTACCATCAATTTGTTAAAATTGCCATAATTTTGGCTTGAAACGCAGATCTGAAGGTTCGGGGAGCATCAATTCTCAGATTCGCAATTTTTCGCATTTCATTCCTTTCGCCAAAATCAGGACTGTCCGTATCACTTGCTCAATACCTTATGAATGCCTTAGTTAACGAAATCCAATCCAGCCTCATCAATTTGGTGGGTTCGGCGGTTCAATTTGTCCCGGCGCTGGTCATCGCGCTGATCGTCTTGCTGGCGACTCGCTTCGTCGCCCATTTCGTCCAGCAAGTCTTGCACTCGACGGCGCAGCGGTTCATCCGCAACCAATCGCTGCAACTTCTTCTGATCCAAACCGGCTATGTGGCGACCTGGGCGGGGGGGGTGATCGTCGCCTGCGTGATCGCCTTTCCCGACCTGGGTTTGGGAGACATCATCGGTTTGTTAGGACTCGGCTCCGTGGCGATCGGTTTCGCCTTTCAGGATATCTTCAAAAATTTCCTGGCCGGCATTTTATTGCTGTTGCAAGAACCCTTCCAAATCGGCGATCAGATCGTCGTTCAGGATTACGAAGGGACGGTAGAAAAAATCTCGATCCGCTCCACCCAAATTCTCACCTATCAGCGGGAACGGATCGTCATGCCTAATTCCATCCTGTTCACCAGTCCGGTGCTGGTGAAGACGGCGGAAAGTCGCCGCCGCACCGATTTGGCGATCGGGGTGGACTACAACACCCCCCTGCCGATGGCGGTGGAGACGTTATCGAATGCGACGAAGGAAGTGGAGGGCGTTTTGTCGGAACCGGAGGTGGAAGTGGATGTGGTCGGCTTCGGGGACAGTTCCATCGATCTGATGGTCCGCTACTGGACGTTCCCGGAGCGGAAAGAAGTCCGCCGCGTCACCACCCGGGTGACGATCGCCCTCAAAGCGGCCTGCGATCGCGCCGACATCAACATCCCCTATCCGATCCGCACCCTCTATTTCTTCGACCAAGATCGCTACGACGACCATTATCCCGTCACCGCCAACTCCAACACCAACTGAGTGGCACTGGGGAAGGACGCATCCCGGGACGGGGACGGGACTTTCGTGCGGTGGGAGGACCTCCCGTCGCCGGAGGGTTGCGGAAGCCGATCGCGCGACTCGTTCTCGGCGGCGGTGACGTTGTGGTAAAGATTGACGATGCGATCGCGCCCCGACGGGGTAGCCTGCAAATACTCGAAAGAATCCTCGATATATTGGCGGACTACGAACTTGAAAAAGTTGGGGTATCCTGCCCGCAGATCCGCCGGGGTGCGGTAGCCGAGTTTCTGATTCGCCCCCGTCTCCTCGAATTCTTGAAATAAACCGACCGTTTTGGGTAGATAATCGGGATCGGCAAGCTGACCGATCAAGTCGGCGGCGCGAGCCAGACCGGGATAACCCCGGGTGTCATCATGTTCTCCATCGTCGGGGACGGGAAATCGGGTCAATTCGATATTTTCGCAGATCCGCCCGATGTCGAGGTGGGGCATTTCGGCGAACCGTTCCCGCACGAACTGCTGGGAGCGATCGACGTGGTAGGCGGTGAGGCTGGCGTCCGTCGCCCCCTCGGGGAGATAAATGGTTTCATCATTCCCCCGGGCGGTGGCGTACTGTCGCTCTCGCGGGCGATCGCCCCGACAAACCCCCCGGACGTAGCCGATATCGTGGCAGACGAGGGAAACCATCGCATTCAACCAATCCTCGGGCGAGATGGTTTCGGCCCCGAGGAGTTGCTTCCCCCGCAGGATATCCTGTCCGGCGCCGGTGACAAGGACGGTATGTTCGACATCGTGATAGGGGGCGTCGCTGCGGGCGATATTTTGCAGGGCGACGTTGGCGATCCAACTCGCCGTGTCGGCGTACTCGGACTTGAACGAACCGAACATTTGGTTGTAATTCTCGTGTACGGACTCGAGGCAAGCCCGGATCGAACGGGATTGATTTGGAGTGAACATGGTAACTTCTCCTTTGGCAATGGATCGCAAATTGACTGGTATTCTGGAAAAAAAAGCAATGGTGTTCGACTGACTTAATTCTAGTTTGCCCGGTTTGAGTGGGAATGGGAACCAGAAAAACTCAGAATTTTTGAGACGGTTTCCCCTCTCGTGATGTCGGCTCCGATGTCCGGAACTCCCGACCCTCATCAAACCTCATCAAACCTCGACGGTCAGCCCGCAATGCAATTGGAGTTAAGTTTACTCTACCTTAAAAAGGACGGGTTCGTGTGACGAATATCACATAATTTGACGGTCGTTTCTGAAATAATAGAGTTAAAATTTTGATCATATTGCCACTGAGAATCCGAGTGGACGCGCACGCCGTGAAGCACTCGGGGAAATATCGTGCGCTCTGAGGTCATCCGAGAGCGATCGCCTTTCCCGAACTTCCCGAAACGGCGAGTGGTGCGTCGCGGGGGTCGCGTCGGGCGCGTCGTCGCGGGGGATTTCGGTGAAATAGGGTATCTCACCCATCATTTCTTATGGACGAACTTGAAGCGATCGAATTTTTAAGAATCGCAATCTTGATTTTTAAGATATTCTTTGACGGCGGGTTGCAGGGTCAAAATTGAAGCCGAGTTTTCAATTTTCGTCTCGATCAAACTGCGCTTTCTCAACGACTGTACCGCTTTCAAATAGTCGGAGTCGGAAATCGCTTCCGGCTTGCTGGAAATTTCGGTTCTACCATTTTGATCTGCCAAGGCTAACATCACCTGTTTTTCGGTTTCCGATAATCGTAAATAATGCGCTTTTAATAAAGATTCGATATCGCCCAAAAATAAGCCGGGATAGGATAAAAATTGCCGGACGCTGCCGTTAAATAAATCGAGAATCGTCGAGGCGATAATATTCAGCCATAACGGGTTGCCGCCGTACCGCCGGATCAGTTCCGCCCACTGTTGGCTATCTTTGAGATTTCGGGTTGCCAGGAGTTCCGTTTCCGATTGATTTAAACCTTGTAAATGGAGGGTTTTGCAGTGGCGATTTTCGGTTTCCAGGGTGGCGATTTCGGTGGGCTGTTCCCAACTGAGGATCAGGAAACAACTTTGATGGGGCGATCGCCCGATTTCGTGGAGGAATTGACCGTAACTGTCATAGTCCGGGCGGTAAGTGCCGACGAATTCGCGGGGATTCAGGGTTTCTTGGAAGTCGTCGAGGACGATCAAACAGCGGTGCGATCGTAAATAATCTAATGTAGAATTTCGGGTTCTGAGGTAGTTGAGAATGGCGGAATTTTGGCTGGGTGGCGGTGGGGCGAGAAACTCGATCAAGTCGGTTTTCAGTGCGTTGAGGTTGGGGTATTTTCGATGCGATCGCCACAGGACGCGATCGAAGTTTTCTTTGATGTCTTCCACCAATTGTCTGGCGAGGGCGGTTTTGCCGATACCGGACAGTCCGGTGATGGCGACGATGCGATGATGTTCGGCGAGTATCCACTGTTTGAGGGTGGCGAGTTCGTGGGTGCGGCTGTAGAGGCGATCGTTTTCCGGTGCTTCGCTGAGATCGTGGCGGGGTTGGGATTCGGTGGCGGCGGTGGGGTGCGATCGGTTTCTAGATGCTTCGGGATAGGGACAGATTTCGCTACAGATGTTGATATTACTCAAGATTTGCGTAGATCCAGAACCAAAATTTGAGATATGGCTAAATTCGATTTGTTCGAGTATCGATTTTAGGTTGGATTTTTTGACATCTTCTCCGAATACCTCAGAGAGAAGCTTCCAGAGGTCTGCCGCAACTCTTTTCGTATGGTCTTTACTACAATGATAGTCCTCGGCTACCTGCTGGTAAGTTTGATTTTCTAACGTCCCCTCCAATATCGTCCTTTGAAGCGAGTCAAGGTGCTTTCCGGTTTTCTCAAAAACCCGTTCATCCGTCCACTTGATAACTTCCTGAATATCCATTCTGCACCAATTGAATATCACACTTCTTAAGGATTGACGCCACTTTATCACACTTCTGCTGATTTTGCCACCAAATCTCACTTTTTGCCACCGACGAAGAACTGCGAAGCCGAGAATTTCGCCACCAAATGCCACCGATTATCGCTTGCCCGAAGTCGAGTCGAGTGCCAAGATTAAATAAAGGACGATTTTAGCACTTGGCGATCGCCCATCATTTTACAATCAGAAAGGGGGTAGCTGTTTGCCACTTCCATCATGGCTCACGAAAATCATCCGATCTCCAGCCAGGTGGCTTGAAAAGGATCGACTCACCGTCGTATTTTTCGGCAAAACTGGAGTCGGCAAGAGTAGCACCCTCAACGCTCTGTTTGGGCTCAACTGGGATACCGATCCGGCGATCGCTTGTACTAAAAAGCCTCAGTTTGCCGACTTCCCCGTTGGCAGTCGTAAACAAGTTGTAACTTTTGCCCTCTATCTCCTGATCGACGATGGTTTACACCGGCTTGCATTACGACTTTTACAGTACGACCTAGATACTTTTAAGTACGCTGACTTTCCTTACCATCAACTCCGAGTTGTCGATCTGCCGGGAATTGGAGAAACTTCGGCCGCAGATCGGAAATATATGGCTTACTACAAAAAGTGGGTTGCTAAAGCCGATGTTTTGGTCTGGATCACCCAAGCGGATACGAGAGCTTATAAAAGGGACGAGATATTTTTAAAGAAATTAAAACCATTCTTTAAATCATCTCTATCTCTGATATTAGCCCTCAATAAAATTGATTGCTTGGAAGTGTATGAAGGACAAAAAGGGTTTGACATTGACAAACGACAACCTTCGCCAGACCAATTGAAGCTCATCCCCGAAAAAATAGATGACATTTACGGAATCTTCCAAAATGCGCTAGATGGTGCGATCGTTTTTGAGAAAAGTCAAATTGTCCCCTACACATCCTTTTACAGTTGGGGATTAGAAAGTCTGAGAACCAAAATATTAGCAAGGAGTTCAAAAATCATGAAATCTTTCCTGAATAAATTTGGAATTGGCTCCGCAAAACCTCCCGAAATACCTCTCCGGCTAGTGGTGGGTTTAAACCAAGTTGACAAAATCACCCCTGATGGATGGAATGAAAAGTTAAATAAACCTGAAAAAGAAGCAAAAAATGAGATTGAACGTCGGTGCAAAGATGTGATCAAAAAGCTAACCAAAGAAGCTGAAATAAACGATACAAATTTGGAATATTACTCCGCTTTAAAACGATATCGTTTGATCAATTTGCTCAATAAAATCATTCAAAATGCTTATGTCGGATTCAAGCTTGGGAATATCAATCCCAAAGATCCATTTGAATTGGCAGATCCAGAAGCAAAAAAATATGCCGATGAACAACGAAAGGAAATGGAAAAGAGTTCTGATCAAAAAGTTTCTTCTGAAAATCAGATCTTGAAGCAACTTGAAGAAATTATTTCAAAGGATGAGTTGAATCGACTCACAAGCAAGCTGCAACAGGAAGCTGAATTGCCTCCCAAGGTGGCAGTAATTGGACAATCTGGGGTTGGTAAAACAACAACCATTAATAATCTCTTTAATGCCGATCTAAAAACAAGTCCCACAACTGTCGGTACGACGCAACCACAAACCAAGGAATTTACACTCTCAACAGGCGGAACCTTAACCGTCATCGATCTGCCTGGATATGGACGCAGCGAAAAGGAAGATCAAGAGTACGACAAAATTTATCAAGATATCATCCCTTCCTGCGACTTAATTTTACTTGTTTTACAAGCCGATGCAAAAGATTTTGCAGATGATATTGAGATGATCCAGAAAATCAAAAAATGGTTGCAGGATTGTCCAACTCCAAAAAGAGAAACAAATTAAATTATCCATAAAAAATTGTAAACTTTCAAACCGAAGGATGTTGACATGGCTTTAAGTGAAGAACAAAAACAAGAGATTCGTCAGTTTTTAGAAGAAGAACGGGAGCAAGAGCGTAAAAAAATTTTAAAATCTGTAGAGAGTTTTAGAATCTATCTCGATACTGTAGTCAAAATTTGTATTGCCGTAAAAGAAATAGCGCTACTGTTAAATTATTTTTGGGGATTATTTTTTGTTTAATTCAACTAATATTATACTGATCGCCCCTTAATATTGAGAAACCTGGTTTCTTCCAAAAACTTAGGTGAGGACTCAAAGATTCTCCTAGAAACCCGGTTTCTTGCCACTTCTCAAAATGCGATCGCACCCTTGATATTGAGAAACCGGGTTTCTCAAACCATCTCGGTGAGGACGCAAAGATTCTCCTAGAAACCCGGTTTCTTGTCACTTTCCAAAGTGCGATCGCATTGCTGAGATTAGAAACAAAAACGACGCTCAATTTCCGACGAATCAGCCATCTCCAAAAAAAGCGCGATCGCTTCCATTAAATTCGATCGCGCTTCTTCCACCGTATCACCTTGACTCGCCAGATCGAGTTCCGGACATAAAGAAACATATCCGTCACCTTCTCTCTCAATCATTGCGGTTAGCTGTCGAGTTGTTTTCATTTGCCGTAAATGAACTGGGAATATTAATGACATCTCAAGTTTAACAAATCTTGTCGCGATCGCACCCTTGATATTGAGAAACCGGGTTTCTCAAACCATCTCGGTGAGGACGCAAAGATTCTCATAGAAACCCGGTTTCTTGCCACCTTCTAAAAGTGCGATCGCATCTCTCCCCGCTTCATGCTACAATCAAATAGATATAAACAGCGGAATCACAAATTATCCGATGAATCAAAATACTCTTTCATTTCAAGATGTCATTCGACAAATAGACCGCATGAGTCTCGATGAACAGTTGGAACTCATCGCTTATATCGCAGGGAAAATAAAGCAACACAAATCAACCTCCAAACAAAAAAAATCTTTGAAAAGTATGATCGGCACGGGAAAAGGTTGTTTTGAAACCCCAAAAGAAGCCGATCGCTTTATTCGTAAGGAGCGAGATAAATGGCAATTTTAGAAGTGATTGCCGGAAGCAGAGTCTACTTAGATACCAATATTTTTATTTATGCCTTGGAGGGATATGTTCAATTTCAAACGGAATTAAATGTGTTGTTTGATGCTTTTGATGATGGGACTCTTAAAGCCATTACTAGCGAACTAACCTTGGCAGAAGTTTTGGTCAAACCGTTCCTCGATAATAATATTGAGGTTTGTTCGGCTTATGAAAATGCTATTCAAAATTCACCCCTACTTGAAGTCGTGCCAATTCATCGAGAAATCTTGAGAGAATCTGCTCGATTAAGAAGTATTACCAATCTGAAACTGCCAGATGCGATTCACGCATCAACTGCAATTTTAAATGGATGTGAAACTTTTATAACTAACGATAAACGCTTGGAAATTGTTTCTGGAATTAATGTTGTTATCTTATCAGATTTTTTATCCGCTTAACTAACCACATAAAATAGTTATAAATGATGAGAAAATTAGAATCAATGACAACAAACTCTTCTGATTATCTAGAGTTTAGCAGAGAAACCCGGTTTCTTGCCACCTTCTAAAAGTGCGATCGCCCCTTAATATTGAGAAACCGGGTTTCTAACACCATCTCGGTGAAGACGCAAAGATTCTAATAGAAACCCGGTTTCTTGCCACTTTCCAAAGTGCGATCGCCCCTTAATATTGAGAAACCGGGTTTCTTAGCAAAATTTGGGTGAAGATAGGTAGATTCTCATAGAAACCCGGTTTCTTGCCACTTTCCAAAGTGCGATCGCTCTTTCATCAAAACCAGTTTTCCACTGCCAGATCTAAAAAATTTCGATAATCTGATACGTTA
This sequence comes from Lyngbya sp. CCY1209, assembly GCF_055795065.1. Taxonomy (NCBI): domain Bacteria; kingdom Bacillati; phylum Cyanobacteriota; class Cyanophyceae; order Oscillatoriales; family Microcoleaceae; genus Lyngbya; species Lyngbya sp. CCY1209. The sequence goes on along the minus strand of NZ_JAYFER010000609.1, from coordinate 20,992 downwards.
TTCGTGACCAAAATTAAATTTTTGACTTTGGCAACAGCAGCAATTTGACCGTCCGGGAAAGAAGGTGTCTGTCCAATACTCGTCAATCTCGCTCTTTCAATCCCGTGCCAAGTTGCAGCCTCCACATCGTCAGGCAGAATTGGAATAGTCGGACGAACGATCTGATTCAAATACCTTTCTAAAAACCTGCGTCTCCGAGAATCCGGAAGGCGCGAATACCCAAAAAGAAGTTCCTGCCACACAGTTGTTGATGTGGCGACTTCTCCTTCGTGTTGTTCGAGCATTGCCATCACATTTGGGTGCGGATTTTTGCGTGTCGGTTCCGAGAGAATATTGGTATCTAATAAAAATCGTAAACTCATAAAGTCACTTCTCGACCCGGCGATGAATCCCGCACTCCCTCAAAAACATCTGGTTCGATCCAGATGTCCTCAGACTCAAGTTCTTGTCGAAAAGACTGAAGACGTTGCCAAAACCCTCCCCCCGTCTCAATCGATAAGCTAATTTCTTGACCATCCGGAATATCTAGATCTTCAAATATTTCGATGGTTCGACCTTTTTTGATCCCCTTAACTTGCATGAAATATCATCCTTTATGATAAAATTAATCGCTTTCTTTAAATTGTAGCATACTCGTCCAAAATCTCCATCGACTCGACGAACCCCTCATGATTATTCAATCGCCCCTTGATATTGAGAAACCGGGTTTCTTCACAAAACTTAGGTGAGGATAGAAAGATTCTCATAGAAACCCGGTTTCTTGTCACTTTCCGAAATGCGATCGCCCAAACTTGAACAACCTAAACTTCGTCCAATTCCTCGCACAATTGTTGCAAATTTTGATGTTGCAGGCGCCGGGAAGAACGGCGGTATTTTTTCGTCTGCAATTTCGGTTCGTACTGCTTTTTCCCCCCCGATTTGCTCTTAGATTTCAGGGTCGATTCCGCATCCCGCTGGTGTTGTGCCGCTTCCCAGGAGGCGATCGCTTCCTCCAAAAATTGCAAGTAAATGGGATAGCGTTCCCAGTCGCCGCGGACGGCACAGTTGGGCTCGTCCCGGTGCAAACAGTCCGCAAATTGACACGAGTTTTCCGAGAGGCGATCGCGGATTTCGGGAAAATAATTGGCGAGTTCGTGGGGTTCGCATTCGAGTCCGGGTTGGTTGAATCCCGGCGTGTCGGCGAGTAACCCCCCGGTGGGCAAATCGAACAGTTCGACGTGGCGGGTGGTGTGGCGTCCCCGCCCCAATTTCCCGGAAACGGCCCCCACCCGCAGGTGGGAGTCGGGAATCAAACGATTGATCAGACTGGATTTCCCCACCCCGGAGGGGCCGGAAATGGCGGTGGTTTTCCCTTGCAGGCGGCCGAGGAGGGAGTCGGGGCGGACAGCCGAGGAATCCTGGAAGCGTGAAGCCTCGATCGCTCCGTCCTCCGTAACGGCGTATTCTGCGCCCTCGTAGACGCTGATCAGCAGCGGGCAGTACCCCCACCCCAACAGGCGATCGCGCCACGCTAACAGGCCTTCGGGGGGCAGCAGGTCGCATTTATTGAAGCACAGACAGACCTCCAGCCCCGTCGATTCCGCCTTCAGCAAAAATCGGCTCAGGGCGATGGGGTCGGGGTCCGGTTCGGCCACCGCAAATACTAGCAAGAGTTGGTCGGCGTTGGCGATGGGGGGGCGGTCCAGTTCCGTCCGGCGGGGCAGCACTTCGGCGATCGCGCCCCGGCCCCCCTGCCAGTCCGGTTCTTCCACCACCACGCGATCGCCCACCATCACCTTCTGGCCGACCTTTTTCAACCGGGCGCGGCAGGTACACAGCAGGGTATCCGGCCGGTCTTCCCCGGCCTCGGAATCGAGGTGAACCTCGTAAAAATTGGCTTGGCCGGAAACGACCGTCCCCGGCACGCGATCGGGTTCCATTCTCAGAACCCCGGCACTCATGATTTTTCCGCCGGACGGCGCACCCGAACCGCGAAAAACCCCGATCGCTCCTCCATCGCCTCGATCGCGTAGCCTTCCATCACCAAACTGTCCGGCACCTGCTCGATGGGTTCCCCCGCATCCAGCCACACCTCCAGGACTTCTCCCGCTCCCATCTGTTGCAGGCGCAATTTCGTCCGCACGAAGTTGATCGGACAGGGAGTCCCCCGCAGGTCTAGAGTTTGGGCGTTCGATGCTGCTGAATCAGTCATACACAGTATTCAAATCGGGCAGAAATCGGGGCAATTCGAGAACTGCCCCGGTCGAAATGGGGTTTATTTCTGAAACAGATTGCCGAGGAACCCTTCGAGTCCCCCCTTTCCGGTACGTTCCCCCTTGATTTGCGCCAACTGCTCGAGCAGTTCCCGCTCCTCGGTCGTGATTCGGGTGGGGATGTCGATCAAAATCGTGATCAGATGGTCGCCCCGACTGACCGGATTTCCCAACCGGGGGACCCCCTCATTTTCCAGGGTCAGCACCGTGTTGGGCTGGGTGCCCGGCGGGATGGTGAGGGTGGTGGTGCCCTTGACAGTTTCCACCTCCAACGTGCAGCCCAAAATCGCCTGTAAGTAGGAGATTTTCACGTCGGAGAGGATGTTGATCCCCTCCCGCTGGAAGTGGGGGTCCGGGGCGACGGAGAGGAAGACGTACAGATCCCCCGGCGGGCCGCCGCGCTTGCCGGCGTCGCCCTCGTTGGAAACCCGCAGGCGGGTGCCGTTATCGACGCCGGCGGGGATGGTAATTTTGAGCTTTTTCTTGACCTCTTTGAGGCCCTGTCCCCCGCAAGTCGCGCATTTTTCCTCGATCATCTGCCCCGTGCCGTTGCAGGTGGGGCAGACGGAAACCTGGGTGAAACTGCCGAAGGGGGTGCGGGTGGCGCGGCGAACCTGGCCGCTGCCCCCGCAGGTCGAGCAAGTTCTGGGGAGGGTTCCGGGTTTGGCGCCGCTGCCGTTGCAGGTTTCGCAACTTTCCAGGTGGCGGATGAGGATGTCTTTATCGCCGCCGAAGATAGCCTCTTTGAAGTCCAACCGCAGGTCGAGGCGCAAATCGTCTCCCCGGGTCGGTCCGCTTCGCCGCCGCCCCGTCTGAGGACCGCCCATTCCCCCGGCAAATCCGCTGAAAAAGCTTTCAAAGATATCGGCAAAACTGTCGCTGAAGTCCTGATTGAAGCCCGCCGCGCCGGCCCCCGACACGCCGGCTTCGCCGAAGCGGTCGTAGCGGGCGCGGACCTCCGGTTCGGAAAGCACTTCGTAGGCGCGGTTGATCTCCTTGAAGCGTTCTTCGGCACCCGGTTCTTTGTTGACGTCGGGGTGGTACTTGCGAGCTAGGCGACGGTAGGCCCGTTTGATTTCTTCTTTGTCTGCGTCGCGGGAGACACCGAGTATTTCATAGTAATCGCCTGCCATAAAGCTGTTTTTCTAGAATTTAATGACTAAAACTACACAAAAAAGGCGCGGTTGACATTCTCACCGTTGCGGCCGGGGGCTCGACGGGAGATGAATTTAGCCCGTCAATGAGCTATCGGGACTCTGACTCGAAGACGGTTTTTGGGCTTCGGAGTCAGCCGCCGAGCCATTGACGGTTTCGGAGTCGATGTCGCCGTCGGCGACTTCACCTTCCTCCGAGTCTAGCATCTGAGCGACTCCCGCCGCCGGGGTGGTTTCCTCCCGATTCTGGCCGGCTTGCTCGTAAACGGCGGAACCGAGACTGTAGAGCAGATCTTGGAAAGCGTCAACTTGGCGTTGCATCTCCTCAAAGGTGATTTTCGGGTCGCTGAGTGCTTTCTTCAATGCCGCCACTTCCTCCCGGGTGCGCTGTTTGAGGTCGTCGCCGATGTATTGGGGGTTGCTCTTCAACGTCATCTTACAATTATAGAATAGGGTTTCCGCCTGGTTTTTGAGTTCGGCCACCTGTTTGTAAGCCTCGTCTTCCTCCGCATAAACCTCGGCTTCCTGGCGCATCCGCTCAATTTCGGCTTCGCTCAACCCGCCGGTGTTGGTGATCTGGATGCTCTGTTCCCGGCCGGTGCCGCGATCGATAGCCGAGACTTTCAGGATGCCGTTGGCGTCGATGTCGAAGGAGACTTCGATTTGGGGGACGCCGCGCTTGGCGGGGGGGATGCCGGTGAGGAGGAATTTCCCCAAACTCTTGTTGTTTTTGGCCATCGCCCGCTCCCCCTGGAGGACGTGGATTTCGACGGAGGTTTGGCCGTCAACGGCGGTGGAGAACATTTGGGAGCGGCTGGTGGGGATGGTGGTGTTGCGCTCGATGATTTTGGTGAGGACGCCGCCGAGGGTTTCCAAGCCCAGGGAGAGGGGGGTGACGTCGAGGAGGAGCAGGTCTTTGACCTCTCCCCCCAGGACGCCGGCCTGGATGGCCGCGCCGAGGGCTACGGCTTCGTCGGGGTTCACAGAGCGGTCTGGGGCGCGATCGCCGAAATGCTTGCTGATCGCCTCCTGGACGGCCGGGATGCGGGTCGAACCGCCCACCAAAATGATCCGCTTGATGTCGTCGGGTCCCAAGCTGGCATCTTTGAGGGCCTGGGACACCGGGTCGATGGTGCCCTGCACCAGGTCGGCTACCAGGGTTTCAAATTCCGGGCGGCTCAGTTCCAGTTCCAGGTGTTTGGGTCCGGAGTCGTCGGCGGTGATGAAGGGGAGGTTGATCGCCGTTTTGGAGCGACTCGACAGTTCGATTTTGGCCTTTTCGGCGGCTTCCCGCATCCGCTGCAGGGCCATCTTGTCGCCGGAGAGGTCGATGCCCTCCCGGTTTTTAAAGGTTTCGACCATCCACAGGACGAGGGCGTTGTCGAAGTCGTCCCCGCCGAGGTGGTTGTTTCCGGCGGTGGCTTTGACTTCAAAAATTCCGTCCCCGAGTTGGAGGATGGAAACGTCGAAGGTGCCTCCCCCCAAGTCAAATACCAGAATCGTCTGGTCCTGGTCTTGTTTGTCCAGGCCGTAGGAGAGGGCGGCGGCGGTGGGTTCGTTGATGATGCGGAGGACGTTGAGTCCGGCGATGGTGCCGGCGTCTTTGGTGGCCTGTCGCTGGGCGTCGGTGAAGTAGGCGGGGACGGTGATCACGGCTTGATCGACCGCTTCTCCCAGGTAGGCTTCGGCGTCTTCCTTGAGTTTTTGCAGCACCATCGCCGAGATTTCTTGGGGGGTGTAAACCTGGTCACGAATTTTGACATCGACGGTGTTATCTTTGCCGGGGACGCAGTTGTAAGGAACGCGCGATCGCTCCACTTCCGTGTCTTCCCAGCGCCGGCCGATAAATCGTTTGATACTGAAAACCGTATTTTCGGCGTTCGTGACCGCCTGCCGTTTTCCCAGTTGGCCCACCAGGCGATCGCCATACTTGCCGAACCCGACGATGCTGGGCGTGGTGCGCCCGCCTTCGGAATTTGAAATAACGACGGGTTTCCCGCCCTCCAAAACGGCGACACAACTGTTGGTGGTACCCAAGTCGATGCCAATGACTTTTCCCATAGCGCCTCGGCGATGAAGGTTTGCAGTGAACGGGTGGCCGAGCGCTCCGGATTGGACGGACTGCCCGACCGAGTTTGAAGATCGAGATGCGGTCGGGGCAATCCCGCGCCCCGCGCCGCGGCGGTTCCTGAGGGGGGGTCGAACCTATTCTTGAGGCTCCTCCGCCGGGGGTTCCTCTTCCGTGGCCGGACTCGTGAATTCCGGCTCGATCGCCACTTTGACCATGGCGTGGCGCAACACGCGATCGCCGAGCATATAACCCCGCATCAGTTCTTCGATCACCGTCCCCTCCTCGTGGTCGGCGCTGGCCTCCCGCATCACCGCCTCGTGCAAGTTCGGGTCGAACGGCTCGCCCTCGGGCCGCATCGGGGAGACCCCGAGTTGCTTGAGGCAGTCCACCATCTGCTTGTAGACCCCCTGATAGCTCTTGTGGATGTTCATTTCGCCGTCATTTTGGGGTTTGATCTGGGACCGGGCCCGCTCGAAATTGTCGATCACCGGCAAAAGCTGCTGGATGGTGGCACATTTGACCTGCAAATCCAGATCTTCTTTTTCCTTCTGAGTCCGCTTGCGGAAATTCTCGAAATCCGCTGCGAGCCGCCGATATTGGCCGCTGATATCCTCGATTTGAGCCTTGAGAGACTCGTTGGTTTGGGTCATCGCCAGCAACTCCTCGTTGAGCCGTGCGCTCAGATCTTCGGCCACTTCGGCTGCCGCCGGCTCGGTTTCGCCCGCGGCCGGCTCGGTTTCGCCCGCGGCCGGCTCCGCCGGAGACTCGGGTGGGGTCGGGGTGGATGCGGAATTCGCGGGTTCCGGGTCGGATGGGGCTGCACCCGCAGATTCGGTTTTCTCCTCCGGTCTGTCAGTCATTGGATCGGATACCATATCGTGTTGCTTGTTCTCGTCCATCATAGAAAACTGAGCGACGGAATTCGTCCGCCAACGGCGTCGCGAAAAACCCCGCTCTCCCTAAAAGTGCATTCAGTATTCTTTAGAAATTTTAATCAAAATCCTATCTTAGATCACTGCTTCCGAGATTTGTAAAGGGTATCATCGGAACAGAAGCGAACTCTCGGCCGGTGTCGGTTGGCGGGAACTGGAACGGACGCCCGGATCGCCCGAGACGGCAACCCTCAAAGCTCAAACCCTCCCGAAGACTCGATCGGAACCGGTTTGGGGGCGATCGACCCCGGATCGCATTCTCCCATCCGGATCGCTCTTTCACCTAGCGTAGCGGCAGCTTAGGGCGAAAGCCCCGCGTCTTTAGACCGGGGTGAGCTTACATATCACAATTGCAGCAAGTTCCGCTTTCGGACTCTCCTGGAATGATGTTTTTTAAAATTCTGACGAGCTTGTTGCCACTTGTGCACTCAACCCGGTTGACGATTTTGGGGGCGGTCGGGATTTGACCTCACCCCCCGATCGGGATGGAAGCCCGAGACAATCCGCTTAGAATGGAGCTATCACCCTTGGCACGACGCGAAAAGCTCTCCGCCCTCAGACCGTCCATCGAGGCTAAGGCTCGATGCTCCCTCAAGAAAGTTTCCCGACCCGTTTGGGAAGTCTAGACACAAGGATCTCAATCCAGCTATGACCAACACATCATCCCGGCGACGCACGGCTCTCGTAGCCCAGAGTACCACCCCTTTTGGCAACAAACTCATCCAATCCGGCTACATCGATCCCGAACGACTTCAGCAGGCGCTCCAGACCTCCCGAGGCGGCCAACCCCTGACCGAAGTTCTCGAATCGATCACCGGCCAGCCCCTCCCCCCCGAATTAGCCCGTCAGTACAAGAAACAACAGCTCTTCGAGTTAAAAATTGTCTACGGAGTCGAAGGGTTCGACCTGGAAATCGACCAAATTTCGGTCGAGGATCTCGATCGCATGGTAAAAACCCTGGAAACCTCCATCGAAACCTGCAAGCGACATCATTTTTTGCCGTTGCAGTTGTCAGAAACTGACGGTCAATCCACCTCGGTGCTGATCGCGATGGTCGATCCGGACAACCTCAACGCCCTGGAGGAGTTGAGAAACCAAATCCTGCGGCCGAAGGGGTGGACGTTGCAGCGACGGGTGATCACCCAAGAGGATTACGACAAGCTGATCTCGGCCTACAGTGACGAGGAGGTGAAGCGCAAGCAGGTGGAGGCGGCTCGCAAGCAGCAGGAGAAACTCCAGTTTGGCGAGGGCGAGTTTGAGGATGTCCAACTCGAAGAAGCCTCCGACGACATGGCCGGGATGAACCTCGACCAGCAGCTCGAGGAAGCCGAGACGGCGCCGGTGATCAAGGCGGTGAACGTCATCCTCGCCAAGGCCCTCTCGGAGGGTGTCTCTGACATCCACGTGGAACCCCAAGAGTACGAAATGCGGATTCGGATGCGGAAAGACGGGGTGCTGCAGGAGTATTTCAGATTCCCGAAAAAGGTGATTCCCGCCATCACGTCCCGTTTCAAAATTATTTCCGACCTCGACATCGCCGAACGCCGCCAGGCCCAGGACGGCCGGATTCGGCGGGTATTCCAGGGCCGGACGGTGGATTTCCGGGTCAACAGCCTCCCGAGTCGCTACGGGGAAAAAATCGTCCTGCGGATTCTGGACAGTTCTTCGACCCAGTTGGGGTTGGACAAGCTGATCACGGATCAGGAAACCCTGGCGATGGTGCGGGAGACAGCCAGCCGTCCGTTCGGGTTGATTTTGGTGACCGGACCGACGGGTTCGGGTAAATCTACCTCCCTGTACTCCGTCCTGGCGGAGCGCAACGACCCGGCTATCAACATCAGCACGGCCGAAGACCCCATCGAATACGCCCTGCCGGGAATCACCCAATGTCAGGTGATCCGGGAGAAAAATCTCACCTTCGCCAACATCCTGCGGGCGTTCCTGCGACAGGACCCCGACGTGCTGCTGGTGGGGGAAACGCGGGACTTGGAGACGGCGAAAACCGCGATCGAGGCGGCGCTGACGGGACACTTGGTTTTGACGACCCTGCACACCAACGACGCGGCCGGCGCGATCGCTCGTTTGGATGAAATGGGGGTGGAGCCGTTCATGGTGTCCGCCGCCCTGCTGGGCATCCTGGCCCAGCGCCTGATGCGGCGCGTCTGCACCGAGTGCCGCATCCCCTACACCCCGACGCCGGAAGAGTTGGGGCGCTACGGACTCTCGGCCTCCCGGGAGGTGGATGTCACCTTCTACAAGGCCAACACCATTCCGCCGGAGGAGCGGAAGAACCTCGCCGCCCAGGGCGGACTGTGCAAGAAGTGCAGCGGCTTGGGCTACAAAGGCCGGGTGGGGGTTTACGAATTCCTGAAGGTGACGGAGCGGATGCAAACTCTGATCACCAAGGGCGCCCCGACGGAACAGATCAAAGAGGCGGCGGTGGAAGAAGGGATGAAAACCCTCCTCGCCTACAGCTTGCAGTTGGTCCGGGAAGGCCACACCACTTTCGAGGAGGTGGAGCGGGTCACGTTTACCGACTCCGGCCTGGAGGCTGAGTTGAAGGCGAAGCGGAAGCAGGGTTTGACCTGCAAGGGGTGCGGCGCGGAGTTGAAGCCGGAATGGTTGGACTGTCCCTACTGTCTGACCCCGCGTTTCACGGACTAGCTCGGGGAATGATGCACACTCAGAGAAGGCGGGAGATTTCCCCAAAACCGATCGCTTCCCCGATCGCTCTGACGACGATTTTTAATGAACAACCGACAACTTTCTTGGAGGGTTATCTATGCGTGGTTTGATGATTGAGGATGTGCTGGAGTCTTTGGTGGAACAAGGAGGTTCGGACATTCATATCCAAGCCGGAGCGCCGATCTTTTTCCGCCTGAGCGGGAAACTGACTCCGCAACCTCAATTTGGCGAAACGTTAGCTCCCGAAGAGGTGCAGGTGCTGATTTTCCAGATGCTCAATAATATGCAGCGCAAGCAGTTGGAGCAGAACTGGGAATTGGATTGCGCCTACGGGGTGAAGGGACTGGCCCGGTTCCGGGTCAACGTCTACCGGGAGCGGGGCTGCTGGGCGGCTTGCCTGCGGGCGCTGGCGTCCAAAATTCCCAACGCCGACAAGTTGGGGGTCCCCCAAATCCTGCGGGACCTGACCGAGCGCCCCCGAGGTATGGTTCTGGTGACGGGACAGACGGGTTCGGGTAAGACGACGACGATGGCCGCGCTGCTGGACTTGATCAACCGGACGCGATCGGAACACATCCTGACGGTGGAAGACCCGATCGAATATGTTTTCCCCAACATCAAGAGCCTGTTTCACCAGCGCCAGAAGGGAGAGGACACCAAGAGTTTCGCCAATGCCCTGAAAGCTGCTCTGCGGGAAGATCCGGATATCATCCTGGTCGGGGAGATGCGGGACTTGGAAACCATCGGCCTGGCGATCTCGGCCGCAGAAACGGGCCACTTGGTCTTCGGAACCCTGCACACCAACTCGGCTTCGGCGACGGTAGACCGGATGCTGGACGTGTTCCCCCCCATCCAACAACCCCAGGTGCGGGCGCAGATGTCTGGCTCCCTGGTGGGGGTTTGCAGTCAAAACCTCGTCCCCAAAATCGGCGGGGGCCGCTGCGCGGCGATGGAGATCATGATCAACACTCCGGCGATGGGGAACCTGATCCGGGAAGGAAAAACCACTCAAATTTATTCCCAGATCCAAATGGGGGCGAAGTTGGGGATGCAGACGATGGAAATGTCGCTGGCCAAGCTGTTCCAAGAGGGGAAAGTGACTTGGGAAGATGCCATGAGCAAAACCTCCAAGGCTGACGAACTCGAACGGCTGATCGGCCCCCAACCCAAGGCGGGTCAAGCCAAAGCCAAAGCCAAAAGGTGATCGCGTTTGTGCGAAGCCCCCCGACGCCGGAAATGTGTTGAAGTTGGAGGACGGGAAAAAGTGAGCGGTGACAATTCACTATCCTTTTTCCCTTTTTTTTCTTATGGTTCGCAAAGACAACAGTTTGCCATTTGATCTGGCAACTGCCAGAACGGTTAGGAGAGCCGAAAATCCATCTCGGCATCTCTCCAGAGGGGGCGGTTGACCGCAAGCTGATTGCTGAAAGCTGAGTTCTGAGAGCTATCAATAGAGGTGGAATATGACGACTAATAAAATGGTTCGGAGTCACTCCCGAAAAAAGGGGTTTGATTTCAAGCAATTAGAAGAAAATATTAACGTGGCGATGGCGTCAGTGACGGTCAAAGATCTGGCGGTCTTTGCCCGCCAATTTGCCGCCATGTTCAACGCCGGTATCGCGATGGCCCGCTGTTTGAGCGTGTTGGGCGATCAGTGCGATAACGCCAAGCTGAAAAAGGCGATCAATACGATGCGGGCTGACGTGGAGGAGGGGACGGAATTATCGGTGTCGATGAAGAAGTTCCCGGATGTATTCGACCAGTTGTTTGTCAGTATGGTGGCGGCCGGAGAAACGGGGGGGGTTTTGGATGAATCCCTGGAACGTCTGGCGGTGATGATGGAGAAAAACCACAAAACCCAGAGTGAGATTAAGTCGGCGACTTCTTATCCGAAAACGGTGCTATTTATCGCGATCGCGGTATTTTTCGGGATGGCGACCTTTTTGCTGCCGACATTTGCGGGAATTTTCGAGCAAATTGGCACGGAACTGCCACTCTTTACGGTCATGATGCTGCAAGTGAGCGCCTTCTGTACGGCGTGGCCCCCAATTCGACAGATAGTTGTCATCGGACTTTTGATCGCGATCTATATTACTTATACGATCGTCTACAAAACGCCCCAGGGGAGATTATTTTTCGATAAAATTTACTTGAAACTTCCCCTGTTCGGGCCGATCATCGAAAAGTCTGCGGTGGCCCGATTTTGCATCATTTTCGGCAGTCTGACCCGTTCCGGCGTGCCGATCATGAATGCGATGGAAATCGTGCGGGACGTGGCGGGAAATCAGGCGATCGCCAACGCGATCGAATACGCCCGGGTGGAGATCCAACAGGGCGGGCTGATCAGTATCGCCCTCCAGGAAGAAAATGTGTTCCCCGGCTTGGCGATTCAGATGATCGCGATCGGGGAAGAATCCGGGGAACTCGATAAAATGTTGATGAAGGTGGGGGCGTTCTACGAAACGGAAGTGGAGGAGGCGGTCAAATCCCTCACCAGCGCCCTGGAACCGTTGATGATCGTGGTCGTGGGTGGCATCGTGGCATCGGTGTTGCTGTCGATGTACCTGCCCATGTTCAAGGTGTTTGAGAGTTTGTAAAAAATCGGATTTGGGAGTACCCATTCAGATGGGTTTCCCCAATTTCGATGGGGAGCCAGGAGAGCGGAAAATTGAACGTGCGATCGCGACAATTCATCTCTTCTCTCCGTCCCCCATCCACCGACACTGAAACGGTTCGGGTCGAAAATAGAGAAGGTCTGATTCAACATTTAGAATCGAGAGCCATTTCTCTTGCTGACTCCATCTGATGTTCAAAAGGTTTTTAAAAATGCCAGTTCAACAATCCCATTACGAAACGCTGCTGGCCGAGTACAGCAATTCGACGGCGGTGATCGCGCTGTTGCAGCAGCATCGCCCTTATTTTGAAATGATTCCGAGTCTGCGGCGCCCGGAGGAAAGTCTGATCACCCTACCGCTGCCGATCGTGCGGTTGCGGGACGGAGTTTCCTACGCCGGACATCGGGAGATCGCGATCCGCGATAGCGCACCTATCGCCCCGGATCAGGCGGTTTGTCTCCCCTGCGATATCGCCGTCATTATGTGCGATCCGGAGTGGAAAGTCAAAGTGGGGGCGGAAATTTTCGTTTTCATTCACCGTCCCCAGGAAGATCTCTCCGATCTGCTGAGGCGGTGGAGACTCACCCAGGTTTATCTAGATGGCGGTTACGAGTGGGTGATGCCCCACCATTACGAGTACATTTATTCCCAAGAAGCGGAGAAAATTTATCCCCTTTTCGTGCTATTTTCAGAAACTCCGGAACGGATCAAACGGGGGTTGCGGGGGGCCCACCTTCCCTTCGTGATTCAACATCCGAATCTGATTTCTGAACCGGCGGAGGAGGACAGTTTGGATGATGTGAATGTGGAGGAATATCACCACTGGCAGGGATGGTCTGGAGAGGACAATTGACATCCCGTCGCGGGTTTGATATCAAGACCGCTTGGGAATCAATTCCCAAGCTATAGTGCTGCGCTATAGGGATTTTCTGAATCGCCGAAAACGCCCCTTTGAAGATGCACCCCAAACATGACAATCAAGCCGGTTTCTGGACGCGATCGAGTAACTGCTGCAATTCCTCCCCTTCGATCACCTCCGTCGCCAACACTTTGAGCGCAATTTCATCCAACAATTCCCGGTTGGTTTTCAGAATGTCGATCGCCTGCCGGTGGGCCGTTTCGACGATTTCTTTCACCTCCGAATCGATCGCCTCGGCGGTTTTTTCGCTCATCGGACGCCGGAGGTTGCCGTCGCCGGTCCCCAAAAAGTTGGGTTTGCCGCCCTGTTCGTAGGCTAACGGCCCCAAAACCTGGCTCATGCCGTAGGTGATCACCATCCGTTCCGCCAAATTAGTCGCCCGCCGCAGGTCATCGGAGGCCCCGTTGGTGACGCGATCGAAGACGATTTCCTCTGCGGCCCGTCCCCCCAAAAGGGTGGCGATTTGCTCCCGAAATTCCCCCTCATCCATCAAAAACCGATCCTCCGTCGGCATCCGCAGGGTATAGCCCAGCGCCCCGACTCCCCGGGGGACAATGGAGATTTTCGCCACCTTGCCGCCCCCCGGCATCAGCGCCCCGACCATCGCATGACCGACTTCGTGGTAGGCGACGATCTTTTTCTCTTTGTCGCTGAGGACGCGGCTGCGCTTTTCCAACCCGGCGACCACCCGTTCGATGGCCTCATAGAAGTCCTGTTGAGCCACCGTTTTGCGGTGGTTTCGCGCCGCCAACAACGCCGCCTCGTTGACCAAATTCGCCAAGTCCGCCCCGCCGAAACCGGGGGTTCGGGTCGCGATCGCCTCCAGGTCCACATCCTCACCCAACTTCACCCGCTTGGCGTAAATGCCCAAAATCGCCCGCCGTCCAGCCAAATCGGGGCGATCGACCAAAACTTGGCGATCGAAGCGTCCCGGGCGCAACAGGGCCGCATCCAGAGCCTCCGGGCGGTTCGTCGCCGCCAACACGATCACCGTCTCGTCCCCGACGCCGAACCCGTCCATCTCCGTCAACAACTGGTTCAACGTCTGTTCCCGTTCGTCGCTGCTGCCGCTTTGAAACCCGCCGCCGCCGCTTCTCGACTTGCCGATCGCGTCCAATTCGTCGATAAAAATAATGCAGGGCGCCTTCTTTTTCGCCTGTTCAAATAAATCCCGCACCCGGGCGGCTCCCGTCCCCACGAATAACTCCACGAATTCCGAGGCGGAAATGCTGAAAAAGGGCACCCCCGCTTCCCCCGCCACGGCCTTCGCCATCAGGGTTTTTCCGGTTCCGGGCGGCCCCACCAACAGCAGCCCTTTGGGAATTCGGGCACCGATTTCCGTGAACCGCTGGGGATTCTTTAAAAAGTCCACCACTTCCGCCAATTCCGCTTTCGCCTCTTCGACGCCGGCGACATCTTCAAACGTAATTTTTTCCGATTCTCCCTCGACGTAAACCTTCGCCTTACTTTTGTTGAGAGAAATTGAACCTTGGGGGTCGCGCTTCATGAAAAATTGAAATGCCGCCACCAAAATCAGTGGCGGAATCACCCAATTTAACAGCGTCCGAAACCAGGCATTTTTGGGCGGGGGCGGGGCGGCAAAATCTACCCCTTTGTCTTCCAAACGTTTGGGCAGTTCCAAGTCAAAAACGGGGGTGGTGGCGAACACCTGGGGGGGATTGTCTCCCTGGGGTTTGAGTTGATAGCGAATTTCGTTATCTCCCACCAGGACGGCCTGCACCTGCCCGTCTTCCACCTGTTTGATAAAGAAACTGTAGGGAACCCGGGGGATTTTGGGTTTGGTGAGTTCGGGAATGACCCAGTTTCCGATCAAGATCGCCCCGGCGATCGCCAACAGGATATTGCCGATTTGGTTGGATTTGGGAAATTTCGGTTTTTTCTTGATGCTCATAATTTTGGGGAAAATTTACCACAGAGACACAGAGAACACAGAGGATAGAGAGAGGTGATCGGATTTGATATCACTTTTCATTTTTCATTTTTCATTTTTCATTAAAAAAGCGGACAAGGAGCGATCGCCCCCGGCCCGCTGCGGTCACAATTTGTCCGATATTTAAGAGGCGGGTGCTGGAGTCAGATCGCCCTCGTATTTGACCCGATCTAAAAGTTTCTGAAGGGCTTCCCCTTCGATCACTTCCGTATCGAGGATCTGCTCGACAATGGTTTCCATCAGATCCCGGTTGTCCCGGAGGATGTTCAGGGCCGTTTCGTGAGCCGTTTCGACGATCTCTTTGACTTCCGCATCGATCGCCTTGGCGGTGTCGTCGCTGACGCTGCGGCGGGGGTTCATCATCATATTATCCCCCAAAAAGTTGTTCTGCTGCCCCTTTTCGTAAGCCAGGGGACCGAGCACCTTGCTCATGCCGTACATCGTCACCATCCGCTCGGCCATGTCTGTGGCTCGCTGCAGGTCGTTCGCCGCCCCGGTGGTGATGGTTCCGAACACGATTTCTTCGGCGGAACGTCCCCCCAACAGGGTGGCAATTTCCCCGCGAATTTCTTTGTTGTCCAACAGGAACCGGTCTTCCTGGGGCATTTGCAAGGTGTAACCGAGGGCGGCCATCCCCCGGGGGACGATGGAGATTTTCGCCACTTTGGAACCGCCGGACACCGCCGCACCAACTAAGGCGTGGCCGACTTCGTGGTAGGCGACGATTTTTTTCTCCTTCTCGTTGAGAACCCGGCTCTTTTTCTCCAGTCCGGCGACCACCCGTTCGATGGCCTCGTTGAAGTCGGCTTGGGTGACGGTTTCTCGTTTATTGCGGGCCGCCAGCAGCGCGGCTTCGTTGACCAGGTTGGCCAGGTCGGCACCGGAAAATCCGGGGGTGCGGGTGGCGATCAGTTTCAGGTCGGCCTCCGCGTCCAGTTTCACCTTTTGGGCGTAAATTTCCAAGATTTTCAGCCGTCCGGCGAGATCCGGGCGATCGACCAAAACTTGGCGATCGAAGCGTCCCGGACGCAGCAGGGCCGGGTCGAGGGTTTCGGGGCGGTTGGTGGCCGCCAAAACGATCACCGTGGCATCCCCGGCGGCGAACCCGTCCATTTCCGTCAACAATTGGTTCAACGTCTGTTCCCGCTCGTCATTGCCGGAGTAGAACCCGGCGCCGCCCCGGGACTTGCCGATCGCGTCCAATTCGTCGATGAAGATGATGCAGGGGGCTTTCTTTTTCGCCTGTTCAAACAGGTCCCGCACCCGGGCCGCACCGGCGCCGACGAACAGTTCCACGAACTCGGAACCGGAGATGCTGAAAAAGGCGACCCCGGCTTCCCCCGCCACTGCCTTCGCCAGCAGGGTTTTACCCGTTCCGGGAGGGCCCACCAGCAGCACGCCCCGGGGGATGCGCGCCCCGATCTGCTTGTAACGCTGGGGTTCTTTGAGGAATTCGACGACTTCTTCCAATTCGGTTTTGGCCTCTTCGACCCCCGCCACGTCTTTGAAGCTGACTTTCGTGCCTTCGTCTTCGACGTAGACTTTGGCTTTGCTCTTGGTGATGGACAGGGCGCCCTGGGGTCCGCCGAAACCGCCGCCGCCGCCACGGCTTTGCAGGAACCGCCCCACGCCGATCCAAATGCCGACGAAGATCAGGGGCGGGATCACCCAACTCAGGAGGGTGGTGAGCCAGTTTTGCCGGGGCGGGGGGGCCGCGGCGAACTGCACGCCGTTATTTTCCAGGCGTTTGGGCAGTTCCAGGTCGAAAATGGGGGTGGTGGTGAGGACTTGTCCCTGTTCCTCTCCGGCTTCTGGTTTGAGTTGGTAGCGGATTTCGTCCTGTCCGACGTAGGCTTGGGTGACTTGTCCGTCTTCGACTTGTTCGATGAACAGACTGTAGGGGACTCGGGGGGTTTGCTGGCCGAAGAGTCCCGGCAGGAAGAGGTTAGCCAGCAGGAACAGACCCGCCACCCACAGCAGGATGGTGGGGATGGGCAGGTTCCCCGGAAATCTAGGCTTGTCTTTTACGCTCATTTGTGTTATTTATATCGTGAATTCAATGGCTGCTTTGGCAATTCGTGGGGTTGAAAACGGTTCGGATTTTGGTAATGTCAGTTACAGAATGCCCCGCGATGGTTTGTCTTAAATATTGCCATAAACGGGAACGGCCGCGCCGCGCACGTCTCCGGCTGCTTCGGAGGCCAGGAAGCAGATCACCTGTCCGAGGGATTCGGGTTTGACCCAGCGATCGGCGTTTTCGGCCCCCATCGCGTCCCGGTTGGTGGGGGTGTCGATGACGCTGGGCAGGACGCAGTTGGCGGTGATGTTGGTGTCTTTGGTTTCTTCGGCGATCGCGAGTGTGAGGGCGACGACGCCGGCCTTGGAGGCAGAGTAGGCGGCCATTTGTCCGCCCGGTTGGACGGCACCCCGGCTGCCGACGGTGACGATGCGACCGTAGTCCCGTTCGAGCATTTTGGCGAGGCTGTATTTGCAGGCCAAAAAGGTGCTGTGCAGGTTCAGGTCGAAGTCTTTTTTCCAGTCCTCGAAGGCGTATTCGTGGGTTTTGCCCATCGAGAAGCCCCCGACGAGGTGGATGAGCACGTCCACCCGCCCCATGTCGTTGACGAGGTTTTTGACGGCGGTTTCGTCGGTGAGATCGACGGCGACGAAGCGAATTTTCTCGAAATCGGAGGGGGAGAGGATGCCTTTGAGGCGATCGACTTCCGCCGAGTTGCGGTAGGGGATGGTCACTTTTGCGCCCCGGGTGAGGACGAGGGGCGTGACTCCCATGCCGAGTCCTCCGGTTCCCCCGGTGAGGAGTACCTGTTTGCCGTTCATCCGGATAGTCCTCCAATGTCGTTACGTTTCAACATAACGCGGCGGGGAAGGGACTCCCAGGTGGGGTTGTCGCCATCGAGCGATCGCCTTCAAACACTTGACAAAATTAGCAAAATGTGCAGTCTCGAAGCGCGATCGGCGTGTTGCTTATCATTTCTTCATATTAAAAATTACATCATTTCCTTGATTTTGGTAACTCGGGCGATCAAATTATAAAAAAGGGACATAAAATGATAGATATAGCATTACGCCGGGAAACGAGGACGTTTAACGTGTGTTTTGTGCCGACCGACTTGATGCTTTCTGACCCGAGTTAATTGTCCAAACCAGTCAAGGTAGTGCTATTGCCAGTCCAAGCCGTATTCGATTGAGAGGAAAATTCAAATGCCGACCATTAATTTGGCATGGGAAGAGTTGATGGTTCAGGGAGATGGCCGTTATTTAACCGATGCAGAATTGAAGCCCATCCACCAGTACGTTCAAACTCTCCCCGTCCGCACGAAAACCTACGAAATTCTCCGGTCAAAATCCGGGGAACTGGTCAAAATTGCCCTGAAAAAGTTCATGCTCGTCCATCCGGATGTCGTCCAGCAACATTCCAAGCGCTGCATCTACGATATGAACATGACAATTTGTCTGATGTCCGTCGCACTTTTGCGGGACGACCCCCGTTATTTTCGCGAATCTTTGATGTTGTGGTTGGCGAACATTCTCGCGTCCTACCAGCGGAATACCGCCTGCCTGAAAGCCTATCACTGTCTGGAAGAAACCATGCAGGAAAAATTGCCGAGTGCCTGCAACCAACTCCTCAAACCTTACATGGATATCATCATGGAAGTGTTGGACATCCCTCCCAAATTGATGGCGACGGTGCAGCGGGGCGGAGTCATGCCCAAGGGCTAATTCACTCGCGTTCGCCAGTCGAAAGACGGTTTTTTCGGCGTCAAAAATGACGCCGATATTCAACGCAAACAGGAGGCTAAACCATGCCGTTACACGAAACCATCACCACCACCCACAACGCATCCGTCGAAGAGCGGACGTTTGTTTTGAGCAAAATTTACCAACAGGTGCTCGAACGTCAGCCCTACGATTCCGAGCGGAAGCATTTGGCGGATTTGGAAAAAGACTTTAAGAAAGGAAAACTCGGCATCCGACACTTTCTGAAAAGTCTGGCCGTGCGTCCGATTTATTTGGAACATTTCTACGAAAATAGTTCCAATCTCAAGTTTATCGAAAATGCCTGCAAGCATTTTTTGGGGCGGACTCCCCACGGCGACGAGGAAATTCACAAGTGGGATGATATTCTACTGCGGCACGGGGTCGGGGCGTTGGTATCGGACATGGTAGACTCGGAGGAGTATCGCAAATGTTTCGGTTATTTTACCGTCCCCTACTGGCGGGAACAAGCATTGTATGAATCGGCGACCGAATATTTGGAAAACGAACGCCTCGGACACGAACACGCCGGACAGCGGGGTTGGGGACTTCCCACCCACTACCAGCAAAAACTGCACATGAATTTAGATGGGGGTGTCAATCATGAGGAAGAAGCTCCTCAACCCAATCATCAGGAACCGCCAAAACAGTCCGAAGCGGAAAAATTGGTCGTCGGAACGATGACGGAAGCCGAGGCAGAGCGGATTATGGAGTGCATCCAGGAAATTTCCGGCATTTTGTTCGAGCACCGCATCCCGGGACAGCAGCCGTCTCGTAAGCGGATGGAAAATCTGATCCGACAACAGGTCTTGGAGTTGATGACTCCGGAGGATGCCGTCTTACTCGGCGAAGTCTGACTCTCCGGTATCGATACATTATTTAACATTTGTGGAACATGAATTCCCCCAGTCAGTCATCGGACTGGGGGGCTTTTTTCTGAGGTGACTAATGATGAATTACGACATTTTTGACGAACAATATTATCTCAAGAAATATCCATTCGTTCAGCTCGGCATCGATCAAGGGATCGTCTCGTCAGGTCTGGAACACTTTCAGCGGTTCGGACAGGCATCGGGATTTACCGAAGTCTCGCGGTACTTCGACGAATCTTACTATTTGGCAAATTATCCCGATGTCGCCAACGCCGTCAATGCCGGATTTTTCTCCTCGGGACTGGATCACTTCATTCAGTTCGGTTACGAGTCGGGACTGACCCAAATTTCTGCGGATTATAACGAACTGTTTTACCTGCAAAATAATCTCGACGTGCTGCCGTTCGTGCAAAATCAGACCTTTCGGAACGGACTGGAACATTTGATCAAGTTCGGCGCCGATGAGGGGCGATTTTCCAATTCCTTTTTGGATGCGGAATATTTGGAAAATTATCCCGATGTCGCCCAACAGGTGGAGGCGGGACAGTTCCGGACGGGCCGCCATCACTACGAGTTAATCGGTCAATTTCAAGATTGGCGATCGGTGACATTTGTGGGGGGGCCGTTTGATGATATTGTCGCCGGTTTCGGTGTGGGTACCGTTGAATTAATTGGGGTGGAAGTGGGGCGGGACGCGAACGGCGATCGCATCTACGAAAGCGACGGATATGGCGATGGAAATGTGGGGGGAGAAACCGACATTCTCATCGGTTCTCCCGGTTCGGATATCTTCGTTTTGGGGGTAGGCCGTTCCCTGCAAGAACCCCCGCCCGGAGACTTTTATCAGTGGTTAAACGGCATCGCCAGAATCCAAAATTACGACCCCGAAAAAGATGTGATTCAAGTCGCCGGAACGAGGGGCAGCGGTTACATCCGAATAGACGACGGCGTCGATCTGAGGATCGCCAACGGATCGCGAGTTCCGTTCGGCATCATCGAAGGGGGTTCGGGACAAACTCTCAATATCAATTATACCGGAGAACTGCCCCTGCAAGACAGTTTTTTAGAAGATGAATATTTGTGGAATAACCCCGATGTTGTCGCCGATATTGAAGCGGGGTTGTATGCGTCCGGTTTGGATCATTATCGACAAGTCGGACAATTTGAACCCACCCGCGAAGCGACATTCGTGGGGACGGCGGGAAATGATACGGTGACGGCGTTCGGAGTTGGCCCCCACGACATTACCGGGGTGGAAGTGGTGGGGGGCGGTTCGAGACGCACCTACACCAGCACCGGAGAAAATGAGTTTGATTTGTTAATTGGAAGTCCGGGGGCCGACAATTTTGTATTTGGCACCGTGTTGCCGGGAAGTCGAATCGGTTTTTTCGGGGGAATTGAAACGTTTTATTTGGGAGAAGGAGAAGCGCGAATTCGGGGCTTCAGTCAGGCGGAGGGGGATTCCCTGGAAATGGTATTGAATCCTTCGGACACTTATACCGCGTCTCCGGTGGGTGCGGATTTGGCGATCGCAATTAATGGCGATACCATCGCCGTCTTGGAGGGGGGCGCGGGGTTGACGTTGACTCCGACGGATGTTTTTGAGGGCGCTTTTTATCAATCGTTTAAACTGATGTAAATCCGAACGATCCCCCTAAATCCCCCTTGAAAAGGGGGACTTTGTCCAAACGATCCCCCTAAATCCCCCTTGAAAAGGGGGACTTTGTCCGAACGATCCCCCTAAATCCCCCTTGAAAAGGGGGA
>NZ_JAYFER010000608.1:0-21496 GCF_055795065.1 Lyngbya sp. CCY1209 | reverse complement strand
ACATTGACTATGCCTTTAAGAGTTCAGTTTTGGACGGCTTAAGAATCCCCGCGTCTTTAGACCGGGGAGAAGTCAACCCAACCGACGTTATTGACCAGGGTCGAAATGCCGCCGAAGGCTTCGACGGTTTTGGCGACGCAGGCTTGGATGTCCGCCTCGACGGTGACGTTGCAGCCGATGCCCAATGCTTCATTGCCCGTTTCCGCTTGGATGGCCGCCGCGGTGGCCTGGGCTTTTTCTCCGTTTAAGTCGGCAATCATCACCTTCGCCCCGGCACCGGAAAAGGTTTTGGCGATCGCTTCCCCGATGTTTTGGGCGCCGCCGGTGACGATCGCCACATGGTTATTCATGCGAAAGTCGGCGAATGAATCAAAATTGCTCATGGTCGTTTCCTCGGTTAATTTGACAACAATTTTCAAGTCAGTGAGGTACACAGATCCCCCCCCGCCCCCCTTAATAAGGGGGGAGCCAGAGGTGGGGATCGAACCGTATGGCAGCAGATAGACAACTGCTATAAATACTTTGAAATACAGTCAGTTTCTCAGGCGAAAAATTAATCCAATTCCTGAACGCCGCCGCCGCTGACCGTCAGCACTTGCCCGCTGATCCAACTGGCGGCGGGGGAACAGAGAAACAGTGCCGCATAGGCGATATCGCTGGGTTCTCCCAACCGCGCCAAGGGGGTATGTTTGAGCATGGCTGTTTCGACTTCGGGGGTCAGTACCTTAGCCAGGGCGTCGGTTTTGATGGCCCCGGGCGCGATCGCATTCACCCGAATTCCCTTGGGTCCCAAATCGAAGGCGATATTCCGGGTCAGGTGGCTGACGGCGGCTTTGGAGGAACTGTAAGATGCCATCTTGACGTTCTTATTTTCCGCCGACATCGAAGAGATATTTAAAATCGCCCCCTGTCCGGCTGCTTCCATGTGGGGAGCGCACAATTGGCACAGGTGAAAGACCGAAAATACATTGATTTTGTAAGCCCAAATAAACGTATCCATCGGCATATCGAAAGGTTTCGGACCGCCCCCCCCGGCATTGTTGATTAGCAGGGTAATTTTGCCAAAAGCGTCGAGGGTAGACTGGACTAAATTTTCCAAATCCGAATCCTTCGTGACGTCCCAAGCCACGGCCAGAGCTCGACCGCCCTTTTCCTTGATGCCGTCGGCGACGGCCGCCGCAGTTTCCTCTTTCAAATCACTGACGACCACCGCCGCCCCGGCCTGGGCAAATAATTCGGCAATGCCCCGACCGATACCGGCTCCGCCCCCCGTGACAATGGCGACCTGATCCGGGAGTCCGAAGGTGTCCAAAACTGTCATATTTGCAAAATCTCCACAATGTTAAATACTCGTCATATCCAACCCGGATTATCGACCCGAAAACATTGGCGAGTCTTCGAGCGGGCGGGAAAATCAACGTCAACCCTTTCCCCCTTCTCGGATAAGTTGGAAGTGAGGAGTCAGGAATCAGAAGTTTTTCTTTCCTGTCTTCTCCCTACACCCTACACCCTACACCCTACACCCGATTGAGAGAGTCAATAACCGGATTTGCTATAACTCTATCCCCTACTCGGGCCGCAGCATGGCTTTCATGACCGCCGCATTGATAAACCAAGAGGCAATCCCGGCAATGATACCCAAGATGATGGCACCGAGCAATGGTGTCACCGGAATCGTTCCCAAAAACTTTTGTAAGAAGAGGGCAAACAATGTCACCGTACCGAAGGCAAACAGAGAATAAAAGAGGATAGTTCTCACCCCAAAAAATAAAAAGGGTCGGTTCAAAAGCTCCGGGAATGGAACCGAGAAATCTTTGGCTTTTTTGCCGAAGGTAAAAAAGGCGATCGTTCCCAAGATTAGCGACAGCATGAATGCCGTCATCACCCCCGTCGAGAAGACCGTTTTTTCGTGGGCTGATATCGTGTCAACGGTCAGAGGTATCGTCTCTTTTCCCCGAAACATGAACCAGCCGATCGCACCGTTGATGATGCCGTTGATCACACCGCTCGTCACGGCGTTCTTTTGAATGAAATCATAGGCCTGATGTGAGGCGGGAACCATAGAGCCACTCTGACCGATTTAACTACACCCGAACACTGTACGATCGAAATCTGAAAAGTTTGTGTAATGTGGGAGGTATCCTCCCGCCGATTCGCCCGAGCCGGACGCCGAACCATGAGAATTTTGCTCACTTCCCCGGACACAACCCTACAGAACCAACTGCATCAAGACTTATCTCGCCAAAACTTTGTCGTCGATGTGGCCACGGATGGCGGGGAGGCTTGGGAATTGATTCAGGCGTTTATGTACGATGCGGTTTTGCTGGAGTTGCTGTTACCCAAGCTGGATGGAATTGCCCTCTGCCGCCGCTTGCGGGATGTGGGCAACCCCGTGCTCGTTTTGCTGATGTTGGAGCCTTCCGATGCGGGGACTTGTATCGAGGGTTTGGATGGCGGCGCCGACACTTGTTTGGTGAAACCCATTTGCATCCCAGAACTGCTGGCTCATCTCCGGGCTCTGGCGCGGCGGAGCCTGCGTCGGGCCAGTCCCCTGCTCACCTGGGGACCTCTGTCTCTCAATCCCGCCTCCCGGCAGATCACCTGCGGCGGTCAAATTTTGAAAGTCAACCGCAAGGAATATCAAATTCTGGAGCTATTTTTGAGACATCCCCGGCAAATGTTTTCTCGGGGCGAAATGGGCGATCGCCTGTGGACATTGGACGACGAATTGCCCACCGATGCCACCATCAACAGCCACATCCGCAGCATTCGCCGCAAACTCGAACAGGCGGGAATTAACAATTTGATTCAAACCCACTACGGTCGGGGATACTGTCTCGATCCGGTTTATCATGTGGAATCCGCCCAGGGATTATCCGATCTCCCGGAAGGGACGCTCGATTCGATTACCGCCAACATTTGGCAAGAATTGATGGCGGCGAATGCCCGCCTACAGCAAGAAATTGAGCATCGCAAACACGTTGAGGCTCAACTGCGGCGATCGGAAATGATGTTGCGAAATGCTCAACGAATGGCTCAAGTTGGGTGTTGGGAGTTCGATCTCGAAACTCGCACAACCTACTGGACGGAGGAACTTTTTCTCATCCACGGCCTCGATCCGAATCGGCCGGCTCCCGGGCCCGAAGAAGTTTCGGCCCTGATTCACCCCGACGATCTCCCACTCCACGAGGAGGCGATTCGGATTCCGGTGCTGCAAAGGAAAGCCTTTGAAGTCAACTTACGCATCATTCGAGCCAATGATGGGGAAATTCGCCATATCAACGCCCGAGGCGGTCCGGTTTTCGATCGCTCTGGCCGGGCGATCAAGTTGACGGGAACCACCTTCGATGTCACCCGATGGCTCCGCTGGGGAGTAGGGAGTGGGGAGTAGGGTGTAGGTGTAGGGAGTGGGGAGTGGGGAGTGGGGAATGGGGAATGGGGAATGGGGAATGGGGAGTAGGGAATGGGGATCGAAGTGTATCGCAGCAGACAGACAACTGCTATAGACTGCCGGGACGGATTCTCCTCTGTTTTGTCGCCGAAAGGCGATACTGTGGAAAGAAAAGCAAACACACGCAACCCAAAGATTTGCCATGACATCCACAAATGAGCCCAACCTGGAAACGCTCCCGGAGGATCTGATGGACGATCGCTCCGAAATCACCTACACCGAAGAAATCGAAACCGTGATCGCGGGTCTGGCCCAAGACCAAAAGGTGATGGTCGGCCAGAGCGAGGCGGGTCATCTTTGGAAGTTTCAATACGGCAGCGTCCAGGTGTTCGTGCAACTGACGGGGGACACCGAAGATGACACCCTTACGGTTTGGTCGCCGGTGTTGGAACTGCCGGCGAAGAATGAGGAGCAGTTGGCGAGAAAACTGCTGGAAATGAACTGGCTTTCGACGTTTGAATCCCATTTCGCGATCGCCAACAATCAGGTGGTGGTTCTGGCGACCCGCACCCTGGCCGGCATCACGGCGGGGGAAATTTCGCGATCGATTACCATCGTCGCCACCATCGCCGACGACAATGACGAACTGCTGCTCGAAGAGTTCGGAATGGGGCGTGGGGTGTAGGGTGTGGGGTGTGGGGAAAGTTAAAAATTCCCTATTCCCTATTCCCTATTCCCTATTCCCTATTCCCTACTCCCAATGTTCAATCCTTCCGTTTGGCGTTTCATCCCCCTTTTGCAGGCTCCGGGGGCGTTGCAGATGGCGATCGATTCCTGGCTGTTGGAAGGGCATCGCCGGGGCGAACACCCCCCCGCGCTGCGATTTTATACCTGGGAACCGGCGGCGGTGTCTCTGGGCTACCACCAGCGGCGCTGGCCGGAGGTTTGGGGTGATCTGAAATGGCAGGGTCGCCCCGTGGATCTGGTGCGCCGTCCCAGCGGGGGGCGGGGTGTCCTGCACCAGGGGGATTTGACCTATGCGCTGGTGACGTCGGGTCTGTCCGGGCCGCGATCGCAGGTTTATCAATACCTGTGCCAATTTCTGATCGCCGGGTGGCGATCGCTCGGATACAACCTTCACTACGGCAGTGCCGGACGCGGCTACATCCACAACCCCGACTGCTTCGCGACGGCGACGGGGGCTGACCTAGTGTCGGACGGCGGCTACAAACTCATCGGCAGCGCCCAACTGCGGCGGGACGGGGCAATCCTCCAACACGGCTCCATGCGCCTGAATCCCGACCCGGAGCTGTGCGATCGCCTTTTCGGAGTGAAGATGACATCGCCCCCGCCGCCCTCCGTACCTTTGGAAACCATTATCGCCGTTTTGGCTGATGCCGCCCGGGAGAGTTTTGGGATCGAGTTGGAAACCCGACCCCTGAGCGAGGCGGAATGGCGGGCGATCGCACCTTTGGCGGCTCAATTTTCTGTGTAGGATTCGGTGGTTTTGGCGATCTGGCCCAGGGGCAGTCCGGGAGGATAGTCGCCCTCCTCTTTGATGCGTTTGATGCTGGCTTCGGGAATGGCAACTTTCAGGGACTTCGCCACGGCCCTCACCACGTCGCCGCGATCAATCACCCCCGCCACGGCCCCCGCCGGGGACAATACCGTGATCCGGGGCAGTTGGTGGTCCTCCATTTTCGCGATCGCCTCCACCAACGGCGCTTTTTCTGGAATCGCGATCAGCTCGTCGAGGGGCGTTACAACGTCGTGGAGGGTGCGTTTTTCCCACTCGCTGCGCTCCACCATCCGCAACGCCTCGATGGAGACGAAGCCCCGATAGCGGCCCGCTGAGGCGGCGAAAAACACGGGGATGGAGTCCGCGGCGATCAGATAGTCGTCGGCGAACTGTCGCAGTGTCATGTCCGCATCGATCACCCGGAAGTCCCGGGTCATGGCGTCGGCGGCTTTAATTTTGATCAGGGTTTCTTGCAGGTCCCCCATCCGCGAGTAGGAACTGGCGTTGCGGAGGACGAACAGGCCGATCAGGGCGATCCACAACCCGCTGTAGTTGTTGGCCGCCAGCAGGGCGAATAAACCCAGGAGGATCGCCCCCCAGCCGAGGAACTGCCCGCTTTTGGCGGCCCAGCGCACCCCCGCAAATCGGCTCCCGGTGATCCGCCAAACCGTGGCTTTGAGCACCTGTCCCCCGTCCAAAGGTAAGCCGGGGATCAGGTTGAAGATGGCGAGGATCAGGTTGATGTCCCCGATGCGACTGGCGATCGCATGGATCAAATTGGTGTCCGGCAAGCTTTGGGCCAACCCGGTGAGGAGAAAAAACAGCGCCAAACTGACCAGAGGACCCGCGATCGCCACCTGGAAGGCTTGACCGGGGGTTTTCGATTCTTTTTCGATCGAGGCAATTCCCCCGAATAGAAATAGGGTGATGGAATTGACTTGGATACCCTGGGACTTGGCGATCAAACTGTGTCCCAATTCGTGCAACAACACCGAAGCGAACAGCAGCAGGGCCACGGCAAATCCCGCCCCCCAGGACAATAACTGGCCCCACTCCACATAGTCTTGACTGTTGGCGAATGTCACCAACACGACGATTAAAAACCAAGAGGGATCGATATAGAGTGGGATACCGAATATCGATCCGATCCGCCAACCTGCCTGCATGAGTGTCTTCCTCGACTCCCGTGATCTGAGCGTTTCCCCGGGGTGAATCTGTGTTTCCCCCCCTTCTAGTGTATCAACAACGAGAGTCGGAAGGGGGGAATTTTAGATTTTAGATTTTAGATTTTAGATTCCCTGACTCGGAAGGAGTGAGGAATTTCTCTCTTCTTTCTTTTCTTTTGGTGGGGAGAGTGTGGGTTAGACTGGGATTGGACGATGACGAGCGATCGCGCGATCGGTCATGACAGCATCTATTGCCGACATCGCCCGCAACCGGTAAAATCAATCTGGCACTGTTGACACAGTTCAATTCTATCCCACCGAGCAAATATTAATAAATCCATGCCAAACCTGTCCCTAAGCTATCCCGACGACCTATTGATAACCTCCGGAAAGTCACCTCAAGAATTGGAGGAAAAATTGCTGTTTTTGTTGGCGGTAAAGCTGTTCGAGTTGCGGCGACTCTCTCTCGGAAAAGCAGCCCGATTTTGCCGGATGAGCAAACTAAAATTTATGTACGAAATCGGACGTTTGCAAGTGCCGGTCATCAACCTGGATGACGACCAAATCGCGGATGAATTGCGGGATGATTGAAAGCCGTGAGGATCGGTTGTTCGGCGGTTGAGAGTTCACCACAGGCGATCGCCAGAGTAGCCGTACTGCGATGCCAGAGCGATCGCCTCTGTTGAGCCGTTCGGTATTCTAGCGCAAATGCCCGAGCGATTGCCGGGTCGCCGTTTCCCCCCGCAGTTTGGCGCGTTCGGCTTGTTCGGCCAGATTCATGGCTTGATTGTGCAGTGCTTGGATTGAGTTCATGGGGTGGCAATTTCGGCTAAAGGTTGGCTAAAAATGGGATGGGCAGGAAATTCGCGATCGTCTGAATAGGGAACGCACGCATTCAGTGTAAACTGAACCCGTATGGCCTCTGTTGCCAAGTTCAACAGGTGGGTTATGATGGAGAACAGGTGTATCGATCTACGGAGTCCACCTATGGCTCATTGTTTTCCGCCATTACAAGAAATTAATAAATTTCGAGTTCCTCTTGAACCTGGAGAACGACATCTCCTTGATTTTTTGATCAAAAATCTCGACGATCACTATGAAATTTACGTTCAGCCTTTTCTCAATGGCGACAAACCAGATATAGTAATTCTCAAACCTGATGCAGGTGTACTTATAATAGAAGTGAAAGATTGGCATCTCCGGCATTATAAAAATCCCAAAGGCGGACGTTACCCCTGGATTCTAATCAAGAATAATTGTAAAATTCGTTCGCCCTTAGAACAAGTTCACACTTACAAAGATAACTTATACAAACTCCACATCGACAAACTGTTCGAGGCAAAAATTAAAAATTCAAATTTTTTTTCTGTCGTTCAAACTGCCGTTTACTTCCATAATGAAAGTACCAAATATTCTCAATCTTTCTGCCGTGAGTCGGGCTACACGCAAATACTAGGATATGATGCACTCAATCCCCGATTTTTCAATCATGTCCTACAGAAAGCACGGCTTAATCGACCATCACTGCTATTCAATAAGGAGTTATACGAAAGTTTTAAAATATTTTTACAGCCTCCCGAACATACACCCGATCTGAGACAAGAAATTCAATATACTAAGCGACAAAAAGAGTTGATTATTAGTCGTCCAAATACTCGTCAGAAGGTTCGTGGTGTAGCCGGTTGTGGCAAAACAAAAGTTATGGCTGCACGGGCTGTAGCCGCATATAGACGCACTCGAAAAACGGTTTTAATTCTCACATTTAATATTACATTACGAAATTACATTCGCGATCGCATCAGTGAAGTTCGTGCTTCCTTTCCCTGGTCAGGATTTGAAATTACTAACTACCACCAATTTTTCAAAATCCAATGTAATAATTATGAAATGGTATGGGAAGATGAAGATTTTTTTGAAGCATCTGATCGAGAAAAATTCTTTGAACCTGTCAAAGACAAGATTGAGCGTTATTCAACCATCTTAATAGATGAAGTGCAAGACTATAAACAGGAGTGGCTACGTCTTATAGTCAACTACTTTCTATCTGAAGATGGTGAATTCGTGGTATTTGGTGACGAGAAGCAAAATATCTATGGTCGCCAGATGGATGATGACCGTTTTCCGAGGATTCCAACTGTACGCGGTCAGTGGAATCAATTGAAAGACTCCTTTCGCATGGAAACCGATTTACTTCGCGTTGCTCAAGAATTTCAAAAGTTTTATTTTACAGGACGTTACCAACTTGACAATGATGTGCAGCCCAATCTTTGTGGAACATCTTCAACATTGAAATATTATGACCATCAAAAAATTGGTGATGAAGAAATTGTAGATATCATTCGAGATGAAATGTTGGCACTGAGCATTCATCCAAACAACTTAGTAGTTCTTGCTCCAACAAATGAAAAAATCAGATCTTTAGAATTTTTGTATCGACAGATATCGCATGAAAAAACAACTCATACAAGTGAAACAAAAGAAGAATATGAAAATTTCTCTCAATTCAAGAGCAAGTTAGAAGAAATTAGGCGCGGACGTAAGCTGCACTTTTGGGCCAATTCTGGAACTGTCAAGTTTTCGACGATTCACTCTTTTAAAGGATGGGAAGCACATACTCTGATATTAATTATCAGTGACACCCGTAGCGATGAGTATGAAGGATCGCTGAACGAGTTAATTTATACTGCACTTACACGCGCTCGCAACAATCTTATTGTCATTGATACTACGAGTTTATATCGAGAATTTTTTGCGAAGTTTACCAAAAAATGAGGTGTAAATTTTTAAATCAACAAATCAATTGATCGGATTTGCATGAAGGGATTAAAATCCTGCTAACGAGGCTTCGTATTGAAATCAAACAATAGTGCGTCAGACCGATCGCCCGACGCACCAACCCATTTATTCCTGCGCCAAAAACGCCTCGAAATCGGGGACATCAACCCAAGTTCCCGTGGCGTTAGACTCGTGAGTTAAATCCATCAACAACTGAGAATAAACCCCCTCCCGCAGCGAAGGAACGATCGCCTCATGACGCCCGATCGCCTCCATCCAGCGTTCGAGAACCCGCAAAAACCCGCAGATCCGCCCGTCGGAATACTGTTTCGGAAATTGCAAACTTTCGGGAATCTCAATTTCCGCCAACTCTTCCCCGCCTTTGCTGCCCCACAATTTGAAGCCGTAAATATAATCTTTTTGGTTGTCGCTTCCCAAAACAAGCGTCCCGTCGCTGCCGTACACTTCCACCCAATGTCCGCGTCCCTGGTAACTGACGGAGCTCAGGCACACCTGGCAGGGGGTCCCGTCCGCCAACTCCAACATCAACGTGCAGGTGTCGTCCGCGTCCACCGGCTTCAGTTTCCCCAACTCGGCGGGATCGGGGCGTTGGGCGATGGTGGTTGTCAACTGCCCGCACAGGCGCCGCACCGGACCGAACAGCCAGGGGATATAGTCGAAACTGTGGGAACCGATCGCCCCCAAGGCACCGCCGCCCTTCTCCTTCTGAGCGTACCAGTTCCAGGCCCGGTTGGCATCGGCGCGACTCGAAACCAGCCAGTCGATTTTGATCAGCCGCCGCTGTCCCACGTAACCCTGACTCAGCAGTTGGGCGAATTGCATCCAGGCGGGCACGAACCGGAATTCAAAATCCATCGTGGTGACGCAGCCTTTTTCCGTCGCCAGTTGGTAGAGGTATTTCGCCTCTTCGACGTTGAGGGTTGTCGGTTTTTCCAATAGCAGGTGTTTGCCGGCGTGGAGGACTTGTTTGGCCATCTGGAAGTGCAGGAATGGGGGGGTGGAGACGGTGACTCCGGTGACTTCCGGGAGGGCGACAATTTCATCGACGCGATCGCAGGCGTTGGGGATCTTGTGTTCGGATGCGATCGCCTTGGCTTTCTCGATATCCGGGTTGTAAACCGCTACAATTTCTGTGCGGGGATGTTCTTTGAGGGCGGGGATGTGGACTTTTTGCCCGAATCCCGTCCCGATGACGGCAATTCCAATTTTATTCGCGGTCATAGTTTAACGTCTCGCTCGTCTGTCTGTTGGCGATCGTACCATTAGTTAGGGTGTGGGGTGTGCTCGGTGGGGTGTGGGGAGAGATTTTATTTGGGTATTTAAGATGGGTGGAAAATCAACCACAGAGGCACAGAGGACACGGAGGATTTATTCGTTTTTTATTATAACATTTGTGGGAGAGTTTGGATGAGGTTTGGAGAGATTTATATTGATTTTTTGCGATGCTTAGTATTGGGATTGATGGTGATTTTTGCCCTGTTTTGGGGGTGGGAATCGGCGGTTTTGGCGGGGATGTTGAGCGATCGCATCTCCGAGTTTCCGGAATGGCGGGGGAAACCGGCGTTGGGTGCGGCGAGGGGGGATTTGATCTATCCGCAGTGGATGGCGGGGGAGTGGCGGGTGACGAGTATTTTGGTGGAGGCGCGGGCACCTTTGGCGCCGGAGTTGGTGACGCCGGGTTTTGAGGGGAATCTCGGTTCAATTAATCAACCCGTTCGCTTCGATGTCCGGTTTGGGGAAGGGAAATCTCAACCGCCGAGTTGGTCGCCGTTTCCGATATCTCAGCCGCCGCCAATCTATCCGGAGATAGTTGCCGATCGCGCTTATAATGGTTTAAATATTGCCAGGGCTGTTTTGGGGGATGATGCCGTGTTGTCGGTGCGGGTCGATCCCGAAGACCCCAACCGCCAGGTCACGAAATTTCCGGGCGATCGCGATTTGGTTTCCGTTGTCACCAGTCGGGACACGGAAACGCCCCAACCGGGAGAATTTATCGCCACGGAAATCGCCCAGCAGATTTTCGAGGGGGAGTCTACTTTGTATCTGAATGAGGTGGAAACGACCACCGATTATCATTTGGAAAAAGGGGGAATATCAGCCGATCAGATCACGGCGATTTATTTATCTCCCCAAGATCCAAACTATTTCCAAGCGGCCGGACATCCAGTCGCCCTGTATCGGTATCAGTTAAAGTTAGAACCGCTCAATTAACGAGGTTAAGTCACAATGAAATTTAATTTGGGGTGTCAACTGGAATACGAGATCGGCGATTACAGCACCTTGATTTTCAATGTCGCAGTTTGCAATAATAAGTATCAAAATATTCTGCAAGAAGATCTGCATATTTCGCCGGCATCTGCCGAGGTAGATGAATACATTTCGCCCCAACTGGAAAACCGATACATTCGGGTGAATGTGAATCCGGGAAAATTGCAACTTTCCTACCAGGCGACGGTGGAGGTAAAACACTTCGAGGAACAACCCGAAAATATCCCCGAAATTCCCCCGGCGAAATTGCCTTTGAAGGTCTTACACTATCTTTATCCGAGTCGTTATTGTGAGTCCGATCGCCTGTTCCGGTTCGCCCAAACGGAGTTCGGAAATTTGGTTCCGGACTATTCCCGGGTGACGGCAATGTGCAATTGGATTTACGACAATGTGATCTATTTGTCGGGAAGTACGAACGCCCACACGTCCGCCTTCGATACCGCCACGGAACGGGCCGGCGTTTGTCGGGATTTCGCCCATTTGGGCATCGCCTTTTGTCGGGCGATGAACATTCCCGCCCGGTTCGTGACGGGGTACGCCTACGACTTGGAACCGCCGGATTTTCACGCCTATTTTGAGGCTTATTTGGGCGATCGCTGGTATTTATTCGATCCGACTCGCCTGGTGCCCCGCAGCGGTTTAATCCGCATCGGAACGGGGAGAGATGCGGCGGATGTGGCTTTTGCGACGATTTTCGGATCGGTTCAAATGGTGAAAAAGGATATTTTTGTTGACTGCATCAGTCCCGGGACATCTCCCCAGTACACGGACGGGGCGATCGCGTTTTTGGAGTGATCTTGTCTGGGATGCCACGGCTTGTTATAATCGAGCCAAGATTTGTAATTGTTTTGCAAATTGACCGCCCACCGTCAAATTCTCAGTCATTATGCTGATCGAGTTCAGCGTCGGCAATTATCTATCATTCAAAGAAAAAGTTACCTTCAGCATGGTTGCTTCTCAGATCAAATCTGGAGATGCAAAAGTTGATGAAAATAACATTTTTCCAGTCGATGGTGAACTGAGTTTACTGAAAAGTGCAGCAGTTTATGGAGCCAATGCGAGCGGCAAAAGCAATCTAGTTAAAGCGATGAATTTTATGCGTTTCTTTGTTTTGAGTTCATCCAAAGAAACGCAAATTACCGATAAAATAGATGTCCGACCCTTTAAACTGAGTACCGAAACAATCGGTGAACCGTCTCACTTTGAGATCGTCTTTATTTGCAACAAAAAAATTTATCGCTACGGGTTTGAGGTAGACCATCAACAAATCATTTCTGAATGGTTGTTTCACGTCCCCAAAAAACGCGAATCATATCTTTTTAAGCGAACCAAAAATGACATCAAAACAACTAAAGTTTTTTCGGAAGGTGAGGGACTGGAAAAAAGGACGAGAAAGAATGCTCTGTTTATTTCGGTAGTCGCCCAATTCAACGGTACTATCTCATCAAAAATATTGTCTTTTTTTGGAGAAAATTTGAATGTCATTTCTGGTTTAGAAACAGAATTTTATCGTGAAATTGCCGTCGATTATTTTGACGAATACGGTTCAGATATTATCAAAATTATCAAAAAGCTGGATTTGGGCATCGACCGGATTCAAATTTCAACAAAAGCTGTGTTAGAAGACGAACTGCCCCGTGGCATCCCAGAACAACTCAGAAAGATAATTTTGATGAATAAACTCGAATCGAGTGATATTCAAACCTTTCATAAAAAGTATGATTCGGAAGGAGCAGTTGTCGGAAATGAAACCTTTTCTCTAGATCGAGATGAATCCCACGGAACGCAAAAGCTATTTGCATTTGCGGGGCCGATTTTGGAAACCCTGAAACGAGGGGAAATTCTGGTTATTGACGAATTGGATGCTCGGTTACATCCTTTAATCACCAAAACTATTATCGAATTATTCAACTCTAATGAAACCAATCCTCACAACGCACAGTTAATTTTTATGACCCACGATACCAACTTACTGACTAACACAATCTTTAGGAGAGATCAAATCTGGTTTACAGAAAAAGATCGCCAGGGAGCCACCGATTTATATTCTCTGGTCGAATATAATATAAAAAATGAGGATTCATTTGAAAGCGATTATATCAAAGGTCGGTATGGGGCAATACCATTTATTGGGAACCTGCGAAAAGTGATCGTTGAGATTGATGGCTAAAAAAGAAAAATCAAAGGGAAAAAGAAAAGCCGGGAAATCGACAAAATCCGACAAAAAAACATCTCGTGGTTATCAAAATCGCAATCAAACGGTCAATTCCAGGAATCTCAGAAAACGATTTTTAATTGTTTGTGAAGGCGAAAAAACCGAACCAAATTATTTTCTCAGTTTTCGCGTCCCGAGAGAGGTGATTGATGTTCGAGGTATTGGGGAAAATACGATCAGCTTGGTTGAAGAAGCGATAAAAATACGTGATAAAAATGGAGACTATGACGAAGTGTGGTGTGTTTTCGATCGCGATTCGTTTCCGATAAAAAATTTCAATGCAGCGATCGATTGTGCCAAAGACAATGATATTAAAGTTGCCTACTCCAATGAAGCGTTTGAAATTTGGTATTTGTTGCATTTTGATTATCGGGATACGGCAATGTCCAGATCCGAGTATGAAACGGCACTCACCGAGCGACTGAGAAAGCTAGGTTTTATTTCTGACAATCAAAAATACAGAAAAAATAGTAAGACGATGTATGAGGATTTATATCCCTTCCAGAAGCAAGCCATCAAGCGTGCAGAAAAACTCTTAGAACAGTATCGGCCCATCGATCCAGCCAGAAATAACCCTTCGACAACTGTACATTTATTGGTTAAGGAACTCAATAAAGAAATTAATTGGGATTGACAAGTAGATTGACTGGACTTAGATCGAATAGATATGAAGCGATATTAACATCAAGCGAAAATGATTACAATTGTCCCGCCGCAAAAATTGCATCTGCTGGCAACCGCAACTCCGGAAAAGTGACAGATTCCACGCGATCGCTTTTCCGAAACAAACGTTTTTCGTAGATATCATCCACCAACTGACACCGGGTCAGCGTCGGTTGTGTGGGTTTGCCGATGTATTCCCTGCCGCCGATACCCAGGTAATCCACAATCCAATATTCCGGAACACCCAAAATTGCATAATCTTCAACTTTTCTGGCATAATCATTTTGCCAATTGGTGCTGACAACTTCCGCGATGAATTTAATCGCCACATTGGAGGTAATGACGGGTTGATATTGCCAGAGGGGTTCGTGAATCAGTTGTGTCCGATCTAGAATGATTAAATCGGGGCGAAATGAGGTTTCGTCCGAAATGCGAATTAAACACCGATGGGGGATGATGTAGGGCAAATCGAGGCGATCGCACTCCACATTGAGTTTTCGCCCCAAGAAACTGATAACCTGTTCGTGTAACCCCGTGGGCTCCAAATCAACCACCTCCCCATCGATCAATTCATGGCGATCGCGATCGCCGTATTGGGCGAGAAATTCATCAAATTTTAGCAAGTTTGAATTGACTCGAATCATCAGTTCAGCGACTCCTTTTTTTGACAGTTTCAATCCATAGCTTGATGACAATTTCCAATTCTTCCCAAGTTTCAGACAAGGTTTCACCCTGTGCCAAACATCCCTTGAGTGCCGGAACTTCCGCCACATAGCCACCTTCATCGCAAGGATAAATAACAATTGGATAATTCATTAGATATCCCCTCTCTGTGTCCTCTGTGCCTCTGTGGTTCAAATCAAAAAAAAGGTGGGCAAAACTGCCCACCCAAAACACTACTTCAACCCGTCAATCAACTGAGACTTCGCCGCCTCCAAAGCCTCCGGCAACTTGTCGGCATCCCGTCCGCCAGCCTGGGCCAAATTCGGGCGTCCGCCGCCGCCACCGCCGCACAGTTTCGCGATCGCACCAATGAACTTACCCGCCTGCAATTTCTTATCCTTAATAACCAAAGGACTGAACGCCGCTACCAAACTGACTTTGCCATCACTTCCGGCACCCAAAACCACCGCACTTTCGCCCAGCTTTTGCTGCAAGCGTTCCGCCGCCGTTTTCAAGGATTCCGCGTCGGCGCCGGGGAGTTCCGCCACCAACACTTTGAAGTCTCCCACAGCTTCGGCGGTGGATAACAATTGGTCGGATTTCGCGATCGCCAATTCTCCTTTAACCGCCTCCAACTGCTTCTGTGCCGCCTTCAATTCACTTTGCAAATTCGTGATGCGATCGGGCAGTTCCTCCGGCTTCGCCTTGAAGCGATCGCCCAATTCCTTCACCACCCCATCTCGGACATTCAAATAGTCCAAAACCGACTGTCCCGCCACCGCTTCGATGCGGCGAATTCCCGAGGCGATCCCCGTTTCCGAGACAATCTTAAATAACCCGATTTCCGCCGTGTTGGTGACGTGGGTGCCGCCGCACAATTCCATCGACACGCCGGAATAGTCCACCACCCGAACCACGTCGGCGTATTTCTCCCCGAACATGGCGATCGCACCCTTATTTTTTGCTTCTTCTAAGGGCATTTCTGCCACCGCCGCCGGGTGTGCCTCGGCGATCCAACTATTCACCTGATCTTCCACCTGCTGCAACTCCTCCGCCGTCAAAGAACGGGGACAGTTGAAGTCGAACCGCAGGCGATCGAACGCCACCAAAGAACCCGCCTGGGAAATCTCCGAACCGACGATTAATTTTAACGCCGCCTGCAACAGATGGGTTGCGGTATGATTGGCTTGGGCACGGCGTCGGCAGGCGCGATCGATGCGGGCATTCACCGTCACTCCCGACGTCAACGTTCCCCGTTCCACCCGTCCGAAATGGATGAAAATATCCGACTCTTTTTTAACATCTTCCACCCGGATAATAACATCCCCACTCGTTAAATAACCGCGATCGCCAATTTGTCCCCCGGACTCCGCATAAAAGGGCGTCTGATCCAAAACAATTTGAACTTCACTTCCGGCCGCCGCTTCCGAGACGGATTTCCCCGCAATTAAAACCGCCTCCACCGTCGCCTCGGAGTCGGGGAAATCGTAGCCCAAAAAGGAGGTGGCGTGGATGTGTTCCGCCAGTTTATCCAAACTGCCCTGGACGGTGAGATCGATGGTTTCGTGGGCGGCTTGCGATCGCTTCCGCTGTTCCTCCATTTCCGCCTCGAACCCGTCCACGTCCACCGTCAAACCGTTTTCCTCGGCGATTTCCTGGGTCAATTCCAGGGGAAAACCGTAGGTGTCATAGAGGACGAAAGCATCCCGGCCGGAAATTTGCTTCGGTTTTTTATCCAAAATTTCCGAGAGCAATTTTTCGCCCCGTTCCAGGGTTTCCAAAAACCGGGATTCTTCCCGCCGCAATTCCGCCTTGATGACCGATTCGCGATCGCGGGTATTCGGGTAAACTTCCTCGGAAAGCGCGATCGCCGTTTCCGCCACTTTGGTCGTAAATTCCTCCCCAATTCCGATCAGGCGTCCGTGACGGACCACCCGCCGAATTAACCGCCGCAGGATATATCCCCGGCCGATATTGGAAGCCGTCACCCCGTCGGCGATCAGGTGCACCACCGCCCGGACGTGATCCCCGATCACTTTCAAAGACACCTTGGTTTTATCGTCACTTTTGGCGTAGTCAATTCCCGCGATATCCGCCGCCGTCTTGATAATCGGAAAAATCAGGTCGGTTTCGTAGTTATTGGGGACGCTTTGTAGAATTTGCGCCATCCGTTCCAACCCCATCCCCGTGTCGATGTTTTGGTTTTCCAGGGGAGTCAAGTTTCCGTCGGCATCCCGGTTATACTGCATGAAAACCAGGTTGTAAAATTCGATAAATCGGCTATCATCTTCTAAATCGATCTGTTTATCCCCCAGTTCCGGGTGGAAGTCGTAGTAGATTTCCGAACAGGGGCCGCAGGGTCCGGTGGGTCCGGATTTCCAGAAGTTGTCTGCTTCTCCCATGCGCTGGATGCGGTGCGCGGGGATGCCGATTTGGTCGCGCCAGATGGCGAAGGCTTCGTCATCCTCCTCGAACACGCTAACCACGAGGCGATCGGGCGGCAAGCCGAAGACTTCCGTAGACAGTTCCCACCCCCAGGCGATCGCCTGTTCTTTGAAATAGTCCCCGAAACTGAAATTGCCCAACATCTCGAAAAAGGTATGGTGTCGGGCGGTGCGTCCCACATTTTCAATATCATTGGTGCGGATGCACTTTTGGGATGTCGTGGCGCGGGGCACCTCCCGGGGGCGCTGTCCCAAAAAGATGGGTTTGAAGGGCAGCATCCCGGCGATGGTCAGCAGGACCGTGGGATCTTCCGGGACGAGGGACGCGCTGGGCATGATTTTGTGATGGCGCGCGGCGTAGAACGTCAGGAATTTTTGACGGATGTCGCGACCGCTGAGGAACTGGGGAGAAAAAGACATAACTGGCTTTCGATTTTCAACACTAAAACTTCAGGATAAATGAAGGATCGACCCTTAAATCTCGTAATCTCCATTGTAATTGTGGCGCTGTCCGCCTTGGGCGGCGGTTTGGCGGGGATCTTGTTTCGAGTTGCGGTCGTGCTTCCCCTCCAGGATGGGGTGAGGGCCGAGTGGGCTGCCTGGAAGTCCCGGGAAAATCCCCTGGCGAGCCAGTTGGTATCCGCCGGAGAAAATGTCGCGATCGCCGTCCAGAAAGGCGAAGTGCGTCCCCTCCCCGGGAGTTTGGACGAAATTCCCCTGTTCAACAGCAACAGCCCGGAGTGGGTTAAAGAAGAGGGGATTTTGCTCTCCACTTTTCCCCCCTACGGCACCTATTATCCCGACGCCCACCTCGACTATCCCCTGCGGGGAGAATTTGAACTGTTCGCCCACCACTTCGTCCAAAATCCGCCGGACGGACAAACTCTCTATCTGGGCATTTTGGTTTACAATCCCAACCTGGAGGCCGTGACGCTGGAAATCGACCGGGCGGCGAGTTATTTGTTGGAACCGGACGCCCCCTTCCAGGAGAAACCGCCGATGGTGAAAAATCCCGACGGGGCTGTTTATTCCGGGCCGGGAATTCGGGCGGTGGATGCGGTGATGCGGGGAAAGCGACAGCCCGATTTTCCACGCCGGTTGGAGATTCCCCCCGAGGAAAGCCGGATGTTGCTCAATCAGCCCATTCCCGTGAAAGGGTTGCAGCGTCAGGTGAACGGGCGATCGACATTTATGCGGTTGAACAGCAAATTGGGCGGAGATGATGACACCCCCGCCGACGTTTACATCGCCAGTCTGGCAATGTATGCAAAGATACACCCCGATGGTGGAGAACGAGCGCCCGAATTGATTGAATGGCAACGGTTACTCGATACCGGAAATTTAGCACAACCTCGGGATAAAGTGCCAACCCCACCGGAACAGACCGGGGGTCAGTTGATTTACAGCCGGGTGGCGGGGGTGCAAATCGGGTCAAAATGGGAGGCGGATTTGGTCGATTCGGGTCGGGATACCCTCGCCATTCCCGAACCCGGACGGGGCATTTCCTACGTCGTCAGCACGGTGCGGGCCGGAACCTTGGGAACGGGTCAAATTCAAGCCGCCGATTTGGCGGTCCGCTACCCCGACACAGCCTATCAATCCCACGGCAATTATGGCGTCCGCTACGACCTCACCCTGCCGTTATTTAACCCCGCAGAAAAAACCCAAGTCGTGACGGTGACATTGGAAACCCCCCAAAAGGAAGAAAAACTCTCCGAAGGAGGGTTGATTTTTCGGCAACCGCCCTGGGATTTTCCCTATTTTCGCGGGACGGTTCGCCTCCGATATCAGGGGGGGTGGGGAAGAGAAAAGACGAGTTACTTTCATTTGTGGCACCGCCGCGGACAAATTGTCGATCCGCTGCTGACAATGAAATTGAAACCACAGGAAACTCGCCGGGTCGAGGTTGATTTTCGATATCCGCCGGATGCCACGCCGCCGCAGGTGTTGACGGTGAGGACGGTGGAGTAGGGAAGAATCTAAAATTGAAAATCGGGGCGCAAGACGCGGCGCCCCTACAATTCCCGAACGAATCGCAACACCTCACCTATCATATCCAGTTCGGACTATCAGTTATCGTATAGATTTCCAATTATCCGACAACAGAAATTGTTTTGCGGACGTTCTCAATTAATTGGCAACTTTCTGGGGTTCGGTAAATTCTACAACCGTGTTGGTTTCCACATCCTGAGACACCGTGGCAGCCAGGTTGCGATCGAATCGCTTGGGCATTCTCGACCCCAGATGATAGGAGATTTTTGAACCCAAGCTTCCCAGGAAATGTCCGACAAAAACTTGCAGGCATTCGGAGCGATCGCGCCAATTTAACGGAATTTTGAAGATGGCTTTTAACGATTCAGTCGAATGCCGGGGGCGCAGCAGTTTGGAGCGCTTGGAATTTTCGCTGTCGATCCATGTATCCCGTTCTTCTTTGGACAGGCGGCTCGATTGATTGGAGTGACAGCGACGCTTGAACAAAAATTCATTGACGGTTTCAAAAGAACCCAAAAGGCTCAGTTCAGCCAGCAATAATTTGTCGGAACCGTAGTAGGAAACGTGTTGGGACGTTTGGGCGATCGCGTCGCTCCGCATCAGGCCGAAAATTTCCGTACACCAGAAGTTGGACAGGGCAACTTTAAAACGTTGAGCGGGAGTCTCGGCATCCAAACCCAACACCGGCTTGGGAGTCCACCAATGGCTGCCGTCAGCTTTGGTAAAGTCAACCATCGGGCAGGCGACAACCGCCGATTTGTTTTTTTCTAAGGCTTCCAAACAGAGTTCGATAAACGTGGGTTCGATGATGTCGTCCGATGCCATCCACTTGAAGTATTCACCGCGAGACAGCTCGAAAGTGCGGTTGAAGTTGGGGGCGGCACCGATATTTTTGGAGTTCCGATAGTAACGAATTCGGCCGTCGAGTTCTTGATATTTTTGACAAATTTCGGCAGTGCGATCGTCCGATGCGTTATCACAAATGATCAGTTCAAAGTCGCCAAAAGTTTGATTCAAAACGGCTTCGATCGCGGTTTCCAGGAACGCTTCACCGTTGTAAACTGGTAAGCCGATACTAACTTTGGGTTGGTTGTTCATAACAATTTTTTATGTCGCATTTAATTTCTGATGATTCAAATTTAAACTGGTGTCGCCCAAGAAAACAAGGTATTTATGTAAAACATCGGACTCGGTTTGTGAAGCTTCTGTAAAGGAGTCCCCCGGCATCAATACCGGGCCGTTTCCTTCTCCCCAACTCCACCTTTCACGGCTCGGCGAACCCCTTGACTGCGGCCCCTATTCCCCCGGCGATGGCGTCGGCTCCGCGGACAATCGATCGCATTGTGTCAGTTGAATCGAACGTCGATCCGATGCCAATCGACCTCGAACCGCCGGCTTGCATCCCCACCATATTGGTTCTCACAGGACGATTTTGGAATGGGAAATCACTGCGGATGCGATCGCTTTCTCGGCCGACCCGCCGAACCCGTAAAATGGTACGGTATGGCTCCCAATGCAAACTCCCCGGAATGTCAACCGAATCATTACCCGTTCTGACGATTATTTTCTTTGCCGTCTTCGTCCAAAGTCTGTCCGGCTTCGGTGCGGGACTGGTGGCGATGCCCCTACTCACGGAATTGCTGGGACTCGACCGGGCGGCTCCCTTGGTGGCGGCGATCGGTATTTTGCTCAATCTTACACTGACACTGTATTATCGCTACGAGTTTCAGATTTCGGCCGTGCTGCGGCTGACGGTTTCGGCCCTGGTGGCGATTCCGTTCGGGTTGTCCGGGTTGCAATTTTTAGATCCCGAAATGGGCTTAAAATTGTTGGGAGCGGTGATTTTAACCTACGCCGCGATCGCCCTCATTTTGGAACACTTGAACATTAGCCTGCCCCGCCTCGACTCCCCGCAATGGGCCTACGGTTTCGGGTTCGCATCCGGGCTGCTGTCCGGGGCCTACAACACCGGCGGACCCCCCGTGGTGATTTACGGCGCCTGCCGCCGCTGGAATCCAGCCGTTTTCAAAAGTAATATCAACGGCTTTTTCATGGTCAGCACGGCGATGGTGATCGTCAATCACGCCCTCCACGGCAACTACACCGAAACCGTTTTCAAATTATTTCTCTACGCCCTTCCGGTCATGGCGATCGCGATCGTCGCCGGACTGTCCCTCTCCAAATTCATCAACCCCGTCGCTTTCCGAACCCTGATTTTAATTTTGCTGGTGGCAGTGGGATTGCGATTATTATTCCAATAATTTTAGGGAGTCGAGAGTCGGCAATTGGAAATGAGCAATCCAAGCCCCCAGAATTGGGGGTTTGGGGGCGAGTCCGATCGCGATCGTTCATTGGGAAATGAGGAATAAAAGCCCCCAG
>NZ_JAYFER010000607.1:0-7603 GCF_055795065.1 Lyngbya sp. CCY1209 | reverse complement strand
AAGTCAGTCAGGCTCAGCCTGCATTTACTGTTTGACCCCAGAATCCCCGTCGCTGTCTTCGCGGGGAGTTTGTCAAATTGACTGGCGGGAATGATTGGTGGAGCTGCTGCTCGTTTCGGTTTTCCCGTCGAATTCCTCCTTTTCGGGTCTGTAAGTCCATTTTGTCCGATTACTTACACGAACTCGTAGATTGCTTTTTTCTCTCGCACCTTCCGGAAGATCCCCCCGACCGATGACCCATCGAGATTCAGAAATTTTAGTCGTCGAAGATAATTTTTCCGACCTGCATTTGTTGGTCAATCTGCTCTCGAATGCGGGGTATCGGGTGCGGGTCGCCCAGACGGGGAAATTGGCGATCGCATCCGTTCAAAGCCGCAAACCGGGCCTGGTGATGCTCGACATCAAACTCCCGGATATCGACGGCTACACCTTGGGTTGCCAACTCCAATCCCTGCATCCGAACCCCTCCGTGCCGATCATTTTTGTCAGTGCTTTGGATGAATCCGAATGCAAGGTCCGGGCTTTTCAGTCGGGGGGGGTGGACTATCTCACCAAACCTTACCAACCTCAAGAGGTTCTCGCCCGGGTGAAACTGCACCTCACCCACGCCGAATTGCAGCGGCAACTCGAAGCCCAAAACGACCACCTCCGCGAACATGAAGAGCGGTGGCAGTTGATGATGCGGGGGACGGGGGACGGTATTTTCGACTGGAATATCGGGACGGGATGCCTGTTGATGTCGGCCCAATATTGCACGATGTTGGGTTATAAAAAGGACGAGCTTTGCCCCAAAATTGAAACTTGGAAAGGGTTGTTGCATCCGGTCGATCGCGATCGGGTTTTGCGACAGTTGGACGCCTATCTCGACCGCCGGATTTCTGAGTTTGCGATCGAATATCGCCTCCGCTGCAAAAGTGGGGGTTACAAGTGGATTTTCGCCCGGGGACAGGCGGTGTGGAACGGGACGGGAAAGCCGCTGCGGATGGTGGGGACGCACCAGGATATCGACGACCGCAAACAGGCGGAGTCCGCCCTCCGCTACAGCGAACAA
Organism: Lyngbya sp. CCY1209; assembly: GCF_055795065.1. Classification (NCBI taxonomy): domain Bacteria; kingdom Bacillati; phylum Cyanobacteriota; class Cyanophyceae; order Oscillatoriales; family Microcoleaceae; genus Lyngbya; species Lyngbya sp. CCY1209. The sequence goes on along the minus strand of NZ_JAYFER010000607.1, from coordinate 6,552 downwards.
AAATTTCGGACGGTCTTCGATACCATTGCTTCGGGACTGCTGATCATTTCTCCCCTGTGCGGTCTGCTGGAAGTGAATGATACCCTCTGCCAGATGTTGGGTTATTCTGAGTCGGAATTGCTGGCGATGGAGATCGAGGATCTCATCGATCCGACGGACCGCCGTCTGACTTCCGACGTTTTGAAAAAATTGTGTTTCGGGGAATTGTCTTCCTATCAAATCGAGCAGCGTTTTATGACTAAAAATGGCCGGTCAATTTGGGGACTGTTCAACGCGACGATTATGGAAACTCCCGGTCAAGTCCTCTATACGATCGCCCAAATTGTGGATATCAGCTCACGGAAGGCGATCGAACAGATGAAAGATGACTTCATTTCCACCGTCAGCCACGAACTCCGCACTCCCCTCACGTCCATCCAGGGGTCGCTGCTGTTGCTCTCTTCCGGACTGTACGACAATCAACTCGAACAAAAAAAAAAGATGTTGGAAATTGCCACCCAGGAAACCGTCCGCCTGGTGCGCTTGGTCAACGATATTTTGGACTTGCAACGGCTGGAGTCCGGACAAGTCGTATTGGTCAAAGAAAGCTGCAATGTCGCGGATTTGATCGCCCAATCTGTGGCGGTGATGGAACCCCTCGCCAGCCAAGAAAAGGTGGCGGTTGTCAGCCACGCTGTCGAGGAAAAAGTGTGGGCGGCCCACGATGCGATCGTGCAAACGTTGACCAATTTGATCGGCAATGCCATCAAGTTTTCTGAACCCGATTCTGAGGTGAAAGTGAGTGCCCAACTTCGGGAAACAGACGTTCTCTTTGTCGTCCGGGATTGGGGATGCGGGATTCCGGCAGATAAACAAAAACTGATTTTCGAGCGGTTCCAACAGGTGGATATGTCCGACAGTCGCAAAAAAGGCGGGACGGGTTTAGGCCTGTCCATCTGTCAAAATATCGTCCACCAACACGAGGGAAAAATATGGGTCGAAAGTCGGACGGGCGAAGGGAGCACTTTTTATTTTACGTTGCCCCGGGCGTGATAGAATAGGGAGTGGGGAGTAGAAATAAATTTCTAACTTCTCACTCCTCCCGAAGCAAGGAATCTAAAATTAGGGTGCCTGGCTTGCGCCCCGACAATCTAAAATTAAAAAATGAGTCAATTATTTAAGTTTGAAGATGATTTCGTGTCCTCCTTGCGGTGTATTCCGATGGCGGTTCGCTACAAGTTGGACACCTGCGGCGTGAAGCTGAAATTGGCCCACTGGAATCAGTTCGATCTCGAGGTCCGCCGGCGGTTGGTGGAGGAACCGGCGGAGACGGGGGAAGAAATTGATGCCTATCGCAATTTGCTGCAAGATTTTGCCGCGCGGTACACCGACATCCCCCTCAAAGATCTGCCCGTCGAGGACAATCCGCCCTGGCAAAATGGCGATCGCATCCCGGAAGCGGTGCTGCAAAAAGCGGCGGAAACCGAGACGGAAATCTCCCCCGAACAGTGGAAACACCTGACCCCGCTGCAACGCTTCGCCTTGATCAAACTCAGCCGTTCCAGCCACGAAAATGCGAATTTTATCCCGGCATTGAGGGAATTTAATATTCTCACTTAATATAAAATCCGGTTAGATATCCAAACCGCTTGTCGAGGGTGACGGGGATGGGGAGGTTGGGAGGAAACCGGAAAACTCTCCACCCTACACCCTATACCCTAACAAATGCGGGGCAACTGTTCTCCACTCAGCAGGTCGATGATGCGGGTGGCGCCGATTTTACTCCGCATCGTCACCCGTGCCCCGGTGCGATCGCCCACCGTTCCGATCGCGCAGGCACTCGATTCTTTTTGTTGTAAAATCGCTAAACTTTTCTCCCGATCTTTTTCGGGGATAAAGGCGACGAATCGCCCCTCGTTGGCGACATAAAGGGGGTCGAATCCGAGGATTTCGCAGGCGCCCCCCACGTCTTCCCGGACGGGTATTTTATTCTCGTCGATGGCGATTTTCAGGTCGGTGGCGGTGGCAATTTCATTCAACGCACTCGCCAACCCCCCTCGGGTCAAATCCCGCAGGCAGTGAATGTCCACTCCCGCATTTAACAACTCCAAAACTACGTCCGCGACGGGGGCCGAATCGCTCTCGATGGTGGTTTCAAATTCCAACCCCTCCCGCACTGCCATGATGGCGATGCCGTGGCGTCCGAGGTCGCCGCTCACCAAAACGGCATCTCCGGACTGTACGGACGTTGGAGAAATGGCGAGGGGATGTTCGATGATTCCGACTCCGGAGGTGTTGATAAAAATGCCGTCACCCTTGCCGCGATCGACGACTTTTGTATCGCCGGTGACGATTTTAACGCCGGCTCGTTTTGCCGCCATTTGCATGGCTTGAATGATCCGCCAAAGTGTCGTCATCGGCAACCCTTCTTCCAGGATAAAACCGACGCTGAGATAGAGGGGGCGGGCGCCCGCCATTGCCAGGTCGTTCACCGTCCCGTAAATCGCCATCGAGCCGATATCTCCCCCCGGAAAAAATAGCGGATTGACGACGTAAGAATCCGTCGTCATGGCAATTTTTTGACCGGGTAAAGTCAGGGTGGTCGCGTCGTGGGGAATTTCCGTCGCCGTGCCGAAGGCGGGACGAAACATTTGGTCGATCAACTGGTGCATCAACCGTCCGCCACCGCCGTGGGCCAGCAGGACGTGGGGATAATTTTGAATGGGGATCGGACAGGTGAGGGTCAAATCTTGGTTGGCTTCCATTTTCGGATTGGTCGGCTGCAAATTCGGCTCGTTTTGGCGTTTCTTCCGTCGGGTGTTATAACTATAACATCTTCTGTGAAAATGTTAAAATCCCGATGGTTGGATTCTCGCCGTGAACCGTCAATTTTACACCGATCGCCGCTTTTGGATCTACGCGATCGCCTTATTTGTGGGATATACCCTCGCCGGTTGGTTTCTGGCCGCATTTGAGGCGCCTGGCTTCGTGTGGTTGGGGATGTTGGGAATGACGCTGCATTTGGCGAAGGCGGGTACCGAGGCGATTATTGTGGCGAATGCTTGGGTAGTGTCCGTGATGTTCGTGGGGGCGGTTCTCAAGACCTGGCCGACTGTTTGGCTGCCGGATTTGCCGATGCGGAATGCGTCGCTGTGGGCGATGATTTTGATAGGATTGTGGGGGTTCGCGATCGCTTTGGTGATGGGGTTGGCGTGGGGGCCGCGTCTCCTGGAACGGTTCGGTTTGAAGCCGGAACGCCACTTTTATTTTTTGTTGGGAATTCCCGCCTCCGGCTTCGGTTTGGGGTGTTTAATTTTTTACCTCGGTTGGTTTCCCTGATGGAAATGATTTATTGATCGGCAATATTCGGCTATTATAAAAGGAGATACCGGGGCAGTGACAGAGCGATCGCAGCGGCCAGAAACCATCAACTCGTCCGACTATCGGTTGAGAACGCCGGAGGATTATTTGCAAGGGATGGATGCCGAGATTTTGCACAGTTTCGATGCCCGACAGCGGCAGGCGATCGAGCGGCTTTTGCGGGATGCCATTCCCAAACCTTCCCCCAAAGTTGTCGATTTGAGGTTTACTGTTGATCTGATTTTGGGTCGCTTTTATGTGGTTTTATTTGTCGGTAAAGAACGCCGTCGCGGGGTCCGTTCTTACCTCCCGGCGAGGGCGACTCAGGTCGGAAATGCGATCGCGGCGATCGTCCTGTTGGTCGGTTTGAACCTGCTGATCACGTCGGTTTTATTTCTATTGCTGTACTTGCTCAAATCGGCTTTGGGGATCGACTTATTTTCCGGGGAACACCTGATCGACAAGTTGAATAAATTTTGAGCAGATATCGCCTTAAAAATGATCTCTCAGTCGGAGTTCAATTAAGATCGGGATTCGGAACCCGACTGCCGCCGTACTTTCGCGGATGGAGATGCTACAATCATCCAATTATTTGCGCGGTACAATATTACCCGTAATCTTGACGAGTTTATCGCCTAAAGGGCGATACTTTCGAGCAAATCCCACTGCCGACAATCGACGATCATTTGGCTGATCAACTCGAACATCTGATGGCAGTGGTTGTTGAGTTTGAGGGGCAATTCCTCATTTTTAATCATCAGGGTCATTTTCGTCTCGTTTTCCGTAGAGGTGGCGGTGTCAAATACCACCTCCGCCGTCACCAGTTTGGCGATCGAAGCTTGACCGATCGCCTCCCGGCCGATCAGGGAACTCGGGGTTTGATAGGTAATCTCAATATTGCAGGCTTCCAGCATTTCAATCAAGATTTCCCGCACATATTCAATCTCCACGGCCATTACAAAAAACCCGGTGTAGCGAGCCATAATTCACTCCAAATTGATGAAAATTGACAATCGCCCTCAGTCGTGCTGAAGGGGGCGTTGGACTGCGGTCGAACCGCCGAGGATGGGATGTCCCGCACCGCCACAGACTCAATCTCCCAAACCCCGATCTATTTTACAGTGAAATTCAGTGAATTCAGTCATCCAAAACTCTTTTTTGACCCCATCGGCGCTAAAATTGACTTGGGGTCGATCGCACTGACCCCCCGAAAAGCTACTGAAATTTGCAGCGAAACGACCCGGGTCAGCACATCTAAGGAAAAAATTGCGATCGCCAACAAGGAAACGGAATGGAAAAGTCCAAACAAATGCGCGGAAAATTGATTGTATTTGAAGGCATTGAAGGCTGCGGAAAAACCACACAAATTCGGGCAATTGAGGGCTGGTTGCGGGAAAAATTGGGTTCGGACGGGCTGGAAATTGTCGTGACGCGAGAACCGGGGGGGACCCGACTTGGCCAACATTTGCGAGAATTGCTGCTTCACTGCGACGAAAAAGCTCTCCTGAGCGATCGCGCCGAATTGCTGTTGTACGCCGCCGACCGCGCTGAGCACGTCGGGGGACTTCTCAAACCGCACCTGGCACGGGGTAATATGATTTTATGCGATCGCTTCACCGATTCCACCGTCGCCTACCAGGGCTACGGCCGGGGCTTGGATTTGGGTGAAATTGACGCTCTCAACCGCATCGCCACGGGGGGGCTCGAACCCGACCTGACCCTGTGGTTGGACGTCCCCGTAGAGGCCGGACTCAACCGCGTCCAAGTCCGGGGAAACGGCGATCGCATCGAACGGGCGGACTTGGAATTTCACCGCCGAGTCCGGGAAGGATTCGCCCACCTCGCCCGCACCCACCCCCACCGCATCGTCCGCGTCTCGGGCAATGCAGACCGCGATCGCGTCACCCGAGACATCCAAACCATTTTAACCCAATATTTGATAAAATGGAAAATAATTGATTAATTTTTAATGATTAATTGTGAATTAAAATGACCGACCCATTTTCTCCCTTAGTCGGACAGCCCCAAGCCGTAGAACTTCTGACTCGGGCGATCGCCCTGAATCAGATCGCCCCCGCCTATTTATTCGTCGGGAGTCCCGGCATCGGACGCAGGTTGGCTGCCACCTGTTTTGTGGAATTGCTGCTGCAAGAACGGCGGACGGGGGGAACAGGAAATCCGGAAGACTATCGCCCATCCCTCAAGCACCGGGTAAACATGAGAAACCATCCCGATTTATTGTGGGTGGAACCGACTTATTTGCACCAGGGAAAACTCCTCACCGCGACCGAAGCCGAAGAGGCGAAGTTGAAACGCCGCGCCCCCCCGCAAATTCGCCTCGACCAAGTTCGGGAAATCGGTCAATTTCTCGGCCGTCCCTCCCTGGAAGCGATGCGATCGGTGGTGGTGTTGGAGGGGGCGGAAACGATGGCGGAGGCGGCGGCAAACGGCCTGTTAAAAACGTTGGAAGAACCGGGACGGGCGACTTTAATTTTGATCGCCCCCGGCGTCGATTCTTTGCTGTCCACCCTGATTTCCCGCTGTGCGAAAATCCCCTTTTATCGTTTGTCTGAAACGGACATGGCGGAGGTTTTGACGCGCAACCACTGCGGCGAAATTTGCTCCCATTCCGAGGTGATGGCGATGGCTCAGGGGAGCCCGGGACAGGCGATGGTCTGCTGGGAACAATTGCAGACCATCCCCACCGAATTGCTCGAAAAAGTCCGGCGGCAACCCCGAAATTTGCGGGAGGCTTTGGAATTGGCGGCGGAAATTGCGCGATCGCTCGACAACCCCGCACAATTGTGGCTGGTGGACTATCTCCAGCACTGCTACTGGCTGCAGTACCAAAACCGCGCCGAAAATTGGCAAACCGTCCCCGCCCTACTCCAACATCTCGAACGGGCACGACGGCATCTCCTCACCTACGTCCAACCCCGCTTGGTTTGGGAATGTACGTTGATGGCGTCTTGCTATTTATAGTCGGGGCTTTTCTGTGCTGCGGTGAAATCCTTCGCCGGATGGGGTGTCTATCGGGCGGCACATTCTCCCATGATTTAAGAATAGGTCAAGTCGAGGAATTTGTCAAGGGAAGTTATGGGAAATTTAGGGAGGGTTGGGGATGGATATTTGTTGCCACTCCGAACGGGTTGCGATTGGGGTGGGGATGGGAAAAGATAGCGATCGCACTCTGTGTCCTGGAGTGTCTGGTGT
>NZ_JAYFER010000606.1:0-252 GCF_055795065.1 Lyngbya sp. CCY1209 | reverse complement strand
AAGATAGCGATCGCACTCTGTGTCCTGGAGTGTCTGGTGTGGTGAAATCTTTAGGGCTGAGGGGGTATCTATCGGGCTGCACATTCTCCCATGATGTAAGAATAGGTCAAGTCGGGAGATTTGTCAAGGGAAGTTATGGGAAATTTAGGGAGGGTTGGGGATGGATATTTGTTGTCACTCCGAACGGGTTGCGATTGGGGTGGGGATGGGAAAAGATAGCGATCGCACTCTGTGTCCTGGAGTGTCTGGTGT
>NZ_JAYFER010000605.1:0-25169 GCF_055795065.1 Lyngbya sp. CCY1209 | reverse complement strand
GCGGGCAACCAGAGACGGTTGCCCCCACACAGACCCAACTACAATTGGGCGGGCAACCAGAGACGGTTGCCCCCACAGACTCCCTATTCCCTACTCCCTTCAGAGACGGTTGCTCCCACACAGACCCAACTACAATTGGGCGGGCAACCAGAGACGGTTGCCCCCACACAGACACAACTACAACTGGGCGGGCAACCAGAGACGGTTGCCCCCACAGACTCCCTACTCCCTACTCCCTTTCTACAGAGCGCGATGTCCTAACCGTTCTGTCCGTTGCGATATTAGTCAGGTTTCGGGATTGTCGGATTTGGAGACGATCACTTCGACGGGACGCAGGAGGCGATCGCTGTGTCGGAATCCCCGGCGCACGATTTGGGTGACGGTTTCATTTTCCAGGTCGGGGCGAATTTCGCGATCAACGATTTTACAGACCTCGAAATCGGGTTTTTCTTCCCCAAATTCGATGGGATGAACTTCCCGCCGTTCCAAACTGTTGAGCAATTTTTTCTGGATGCTGCCGATCAATTTGGGAAAGCGGGCGATCGCTTTTTCGTCTGGTTCGGGGTTATTTCGCAGGTATTCGATTAAAAAGTCGAGGGAATCGACGACTTCTAACAATTCCAAAAATAACGCCTCAAACCGAGCATTTTCCTCCTGTTCTTTTCCGGCTAATGATTGTTGCAGGGACATTTTTTCTTTTAATATTGTGCCGATTTTAGCTTTGATTTCATCGCGTACATCGGCTGATATTTGCAGATTTTTGGGGGGTAAATTATCCATATTTTAAATCTCAAGTTGACAATTTGAAAAGATTTTTTTCCCTAATTTTTTGTCGGCATCGCCGGATTGATTTTCCGCCGCGATCGCTCCCCGGAGGTCGTCGAATTCCGGAATCATCTCCACCACCGGCATCGGCCGTTCGAGTTCCGAGAAATCTTGCCGTTTGAACCGTTGAATTGGGGGCAAAACGGGATGCAAATAATCGGCGATCAACCGCTCTTTTTCGTTCATCAACGCTTTTCTCGCCCGGGCGATGATATCGGGGGGGTATTTTTTGCGCTTCATGGCGATCGCGAAGGCTTTGGTAATTTCCCCTTTGGATGCCGAAGGAGAAACGTCCAAAACCTGATAGGGGTTGGGATTGGGAAGTTGATTATTTGACATAATTTAATACATTCCAAACTCGCGATAAACGGAAGTTAAAGCCGGATTGTCCGGACTGATTTGGTAAGCCCAATGGATAAATTGTAAGAGCAAATGTGGGGGAACATTTTCACGTTTTGAAGCCTCGATAATCGAGATGACCAAATGTTCGGCGACATATTGTCTGAGCAGATCGTCGGAACAGTATCTGGCTCGATTGACCGCTTCTTCAAAGCGATCGTTTTTCATCAGATCGTTGATTTCCTTGCTCTGTCGGCCGATCTCGTACATTTCTCGGGCGTTCGGATCGTCCGGCACGAGTTCGTAAGTCCAACGTGCAAAATTGTAAATATCCTCAAATCCCAATTTGTGCTCTTTAAATCCGGCGACAAAAATTTCCGCGAAAACTTGAGCAGTTTTTGTTTTTATCTCTCGATTCTGAGATTGTTTGGCTTTTTCAAACAGTCGCTCGAACTGATTGTTTTTCAACAGTTTTTCGAGCTCTTCGGCTTCTATTTGATACTCGATCGCCGCGATGACTTGAACTAATCGGGGATTGTTGCTGTCCACTGTTTGAAGTTCTCGAAGCCGAGACAGACCTTGATGATAACTGATGCGATCGCCCTCCAAATCTTCGACAATTTTTTGAATTCGAGATTCCACCCAATAGCTTCGGGAGGCTTCGGTTCCCAATAATTGATACCAAAAGTCGCCGAAAGTCAACTGTTCTTCTGAGTTTGCCAACGCCTGAAGCTGGGACTGACACAACCGATCCAGTTCTCGATGCCATTCCGGGTGCGATCGCAATTCGGTTTTGATGGCATTTAAAGGATCGACGGACTTTCTCCACTGTTGCTTTTGCAGGTGGTGACATCCTTCGGAGTAGGCGACAAATTTTTGGGCAAAATATTCGTTTTTTTGATAGGAATTAAATTGATAATTACGAGACGGTTTGAGGTAAATAGCTCGTTCCACATCCCCGTCAAACGCCGCCGCCACTGCCAACCCCCAGGAGGTATAAAGGGCGGGCAAAATATTGGCTTCTGTGGATGTCGAATTTGAGGCTTGAGAAACTCTGACATTGGGAAAGTGATGGTTGTGGCGGTGGTAGCATCCCGGCAATAAAATCATATCATTAATTTTGGCAGCTCGATGGGGCGATTTTTTGATAAATTTGAGGGCGATCGCATCCAGACGAAATCGATCTCGCAGTTTCATATACTCAGCCAAGTTCTCGTCTTTTAAGCTATCGATCGCCGTTTCCAAGTTCCCAAAAAAGTGGTCGAAAACTTCGTGAAAATCGATGGAACTTTGGGGCAACCAGGGGATATTTTTCAGAGCCGGATCGCGCTTTAAATTCGCCAGGGCAGTCGTGGCGGCGACGATCCAATCCGGCCGGGTTTCGGGGGCGATTTGAGCTTGATAATAGGTGGCGATCGCCCAGTTGTGCAAGGATTTTGCATCTCCGTTTTGGAGCCAAGATTGTTCGGTCGCTCGGGCGATTTGATGCCAATCTTGCGACTCCCAAATGGTCGCTTCTAGGCGAGGTTGAATGTGGTTGTTTAGATTCCCTTCTACCAGGGGATCTGAGCCGTAAGTTTGTAAAAATTGGGCGCTGGTGGCGCGGGCGCGATCGAGATTATTGTCATCGACAAACTGCTCAATTTGCCGCAGGGATTTTAGGCAGACAAGTCTCATCAATTGGCGGACAACTTTTAATTGACTGTCGATTTGAGGATGGGAGAGCGATCGCCACTCCCGTTCCGCCTGTTTTAACTCGCCCAGTCCGAGGTGGGCGAAACCCCGCAGGTAACTGATTTGTTCTCCGGAATGTCCCTGCAAATGCGCGATCGCCTGTTGCCAGTTTTGGGTTTTTATCGAAAGAATTGCCAAGCGAATTTTTGATTCCGTAAACTCGGGGAGGAGTTGAATCGATCGCTTGTAGCAGGATTCGGCTTCGGGAAAATTTTGCGACTGTTCGGCCGACAGTCCCCGCCGATAGCAGTTTTTTCCTTGGATCACCCGATTCAGTTCTGCCACCAATTTTTGACCGTCTTGGCGGGGGAACTTTTTCAGGGCTGAATTGACGACATTGAGGGCGGAATTAAATTCGCCTTTGGTCGCCAAATCGAAGGCTTGCTGTAATTTTGTTTCATATTGATTTTGTCCCTGAATTTGTCCCGAACAGTTGGCGATCGCATCTCGGATGAGTGGAATGTCGAATAATGTTTTTGCCCGGTCGAAACTCAGTTTCGCTTTTTTATACTGTTTTTGCTGGGCATATTTTTGACCTTCCCCGAATAACGTCCGAAATTGATTGTATTTAGTGATTTTGTGTTCGCAGCGGGCGATCGCCTGGTTGACGACGGCGACATCAATAATTTCTTGGCATTGTCGATAAATTGACAATGCCTTTGATAACGTCGTCGCATCCATCGGATCGCCGGGGTCTGATTTTTCCAACGCCTGACCGGAAGCGACCATTTTTTGCACGGATTTGATCTGTCTCTTCCAAAAATTGACCCGCGATCGCAGGTCGGTCAACAGATCCTTCAGGAACAACTGTCGCAGTTTTTCTTCAACAAATGGCGGGGAACTCGACCATTTATAAAGGGTCAAATTTCCGATTTTTGCCGCCCGCATCAGATGCTTTTTTCCAGCCATCTTTTTGGCGGTTTTGATATCTTTTTTGGTGGCACTCACTTTTTTGAAAAAGTCGATAATTGCCACCTGAAAAACCATCCGCGTCAGGGAATTTATCCAATTGGCGATCGCGTTCATGGGCAGTATTCCGGTAAATTTTTGACGAAAATGATTTCGCCAACTTCGATTTTATTTTCTCGACCTTTGAGATTTGGATTGGCGGCGACGATTTCCGGCCACCGCTGCCAGTCACCGTAGAATTTTCGGGCGATTTTGGAGAGGGAATCTCCCTTTTGAATTGAATAATAAAACCCGTCGCATAATTGCCGATTTTTTTGGGATTTATTAAAAAATGGAATAAAGGGAGAAGAACGGGCAATTTTTACGGTTTCAATGGGGGCAGATTTTTTGGCAAATTGAGTCTCAAACGATGCCCCGATCGCCACCCCCAACAGCAGCATAATGATGGCGATCGCCACAATTAGCTGGGACGTATTTTTCCGCCAGTTGGGTTGGGGAATGGGGGCGGGTTGTACCGCCACTTCTGGGAGTTCCTGAAGTTGTCGGATCGGGGTGAGATCGGTTTCGCAATTGGGGCAAATATTGCCTTCAATATTGGGGCGATCGCACACCGGACAGGTTATTTTTAAAGTCATCGTGTCAATCCCGTCGCGATGGTTCCTGCCGGCAATTCCCGATCTAAATAGGGAATAATTTCCGCCTGTAGTTCTCGGAGGAGGGCATCCGCTTCGGCTGGGTTTCCTTGGCGTAATGCGTTCAACATTTGAGTGAATTTAACTTGCAGACCTCCCGCGTGGCTGGGATTAATATGGTGAATTTTGGCGATCTCCTCCGGAATAACGACGATCAGTTGGACGATATCGGGGAGGTTATCAAATTCTTGTTTGCCATCTTCTATTAATTTTTGCAAGCCGGCAATATTCTTGCTATCGAGGGCTTGTTGCAGTTGAGAAACTAAATTCCGCAACCGATATTTTTGGTCTTCATGAAGCAGGCGATCGCAAACTTTAAGTGCCAATTCAAACCGGGTGATAAAAATCTTGGCGATCTCAAACTCGTCGGATGCAAATTCTTGCAATTCCTTGAGTTTATTTTGAGCGTGGTTGAGGCGATCGCCCTGGACTTTGCCACCCCGATAAATTTGGTTTGACGCCCGCACTACTTCTCCGGCGATTTCGTTGGCTCGCTGCACGCCAATTTCCGTCAAATTGGAAGCATCGTTGAGTTGTTTAATTCGTTCCTCAACCTGGCGAGAAATGTCCTCATTAACTCCCCCGCGAGAGAAGGAACAACTGACTTTAACTTGGGGATTATTTTTGAGGGCGGCGGTCATATTGAGGGAGTTATTTTCTTCGTCGAGTTCCACCGTCACCAGAATTTCTGTGCCTTTCGGATAGGGGCGATCGAGGGATAACCACATCTCGCCGATCCGCTCATCTTGCCGGGTGCGATCGAGGTTTTGACGGACGCGATCGGGGCTGAAAAATTTGAAGTGAATCAGCCGCTGTCCGTCGGCTTCCGTTTTAAAGGTGTGGAATTTTTGCACCGGAAGAACGTCCCCCTGTTCGATGATGACAAATCGGGGTTCGTCCACCAATTCGATGCAATAGTCGCGGGAAACGGTGGTGACTTTTTCGGTGAGTCCCGCCGCCACGATCGCCGCTCCTTCCGCCACCGCATACATGGGGCGATCGTGAATCACCACCTGATGTTGGGGGAATGCTTGGCGGATTTTTTGCTGGACGAGGGGAACCTGTGCGGAGCCGCCGACGAGGAGAATGGCATCGATTTGATCGAGGGGATAATCGGAATATTTGATCGCATCCTGGGCGATTTGTACGGAGCGATCGATTAGCGGTTCGATCTGTTGTTCAAACTGTTGGCGGGTGATGGAAACTTGAATGGGAATTGCCATTCCAAACTCATCAATTAAAGGTGTGGCGGTAATAATTTCGGCGGCAGATTGGGTGCTGAGTTGAATTTTTGCCCGTTCCGCCTGTAGTTTCAATTCCGCCAGCAGCCGCACTCGCTGATAATGCGGCATTTTTTGAATCAAGCGATCGACATTATCAAGGTTTTCGATTCGGGCGATTTCCCCTTTGACAAATTCGACGATGCAGTTATCAAAATCGTCTCCACCCAACCACAAATCCCCCGCTTTTGCGGACTCAATAAATTGATTGCCGACGGAAGTAATAATCGAACAGTCTAAAGTCCCGCCTCCGAAGTCATAAACTAAGATGGTGCTCACCTCGTCGGAGTCGGGACGGTAGCCGTAGGAAATGGCGGCGGCGGTGGGTTCTGGCAGCAGTTCCCGCAGGTTCAATCCGGCTTTTTGGGCGGCGATTCCGGTGGCGTATCGCTGCTTGTCATTGAAATAGGCGGGGACGGTGATCACGGCTTGGGTGATGCGGCTGGTTTGCCCCGATCGCTCCTGGTAGGCTTGGGCATTTCCGACCACTTTTTTGAGGATTTCGGCGGAAATTTCTTCGGGTTGATATTCCCGGCTGTTTAACCAAACGGAGAGGCTATTTTCGGTGCCCTGGCTGGATTGGGTAATTTTATAATTGAACCGAGATAATTGTTGTTGTACGACGGGATCGTTGAATCCCCTGCCGATCAATCGCTTGATGGAAATAATCACATTTTCGGTGTCTCCATCTCCGAGTTGGCGGTAGGCTTGTTCGCCGACAATTAACCCGTTGCGATCGCCCGCCACCACCGATCGCGTCAGTTTTCGTTCCGGTGGGGAATTGTCCGCCGCCGTCACCACATTCACCTCGGCTAACTTGAAAGCCGCGACGGAGTTGGTGGTTCCCAAATCAATTCCAACGATATTTCCCATGATGAATTAGACCCTCGATAATCACAGTTTAATTGTTCGGTAAAATTTTGGCAAGTGTCGGCGATATCGATTTAATAAATGTTCACAATTGTAACCCGATATACGGTCTGACATACGGGCAGTTACCCCGTCTGTAAATCCGGGATATTACGGAGTAAGTAACTGTTGGCACAGAGCAGTTTTTTAGCGATCGCCTGTTGTTTGATAAAGTTGGCGTCGAACGCCTGCGAACTGCCGCCGAGTCCCAACTGATACATGACTTCTTTCGCCGCAGTCGAGCGATTGTCGAATCCCATCGAGTCCGCTTTGAGGGCAGACACGGTGTCCCCCTTCTCAAGGTTTAACGCCTGCTGCCAATAGGTGAGAGAAGCTTGAATTTGCAATGACGCAGTTAAAGCGGTTGCCAATTTTAAAGTCGCCCAGTAGTGACTGGAATCGAGTTTGATGGTTTTCAGATAACACTCGCAACTGATGACTAAGGACTCGCGGGAATTTTTGATAATGTTGACGGCTTGCTGTTTTGCCATTTCCATTCCGACTCCCTCGATGGAGATACCCAAACTGCTAATAAAATTGCGATCGTAGTTGCCGGAAAAAATGCCGTCTCCCCAAAATGAATTGTAGCTGCGATCGTACATTTCTCCGGCTTGGAAGAAGAGGGCGGGATCTCGGGATTGTTCCGCTTGTTGATAGAGTTTGTAACCCTCCGGATGCAAGGTTTGCATTTTGGCGATCGCCGAGTTATTTTGACTTCTCGGTTGCGGCGGCTTCGGCGGTTTCGGTGGCTTCGGCGGTTTCGGAGGTTTCGGGACGGGTGGAGTCGGGGATGATGCCATATCAATTAGATTAGAAAAGTTAGAAAATTTTTCCGAATATGATTGAGTATTGGTGGCATTTTTTACAGTATTTTTAGACGAAGAATAAGGAGTAAATGAAGAATTCAAGAACGATTGAGGGTCGAGTTGATAAATGGCAATGGGTGCAAACCATATTATTCTCAAGTTTACATAAAATAAATGCAATAAAAAACGCAAAAATGAATTAACCAATAATGCTATTATTATCGCAGCGATAAAATTATCGAATCCCATCGTCAAACTTCCCAAAACGGCGAAAATGCTTCCCCAAAATGTCATCCAAAATATGAGCCAGGAATAGCAATAAAACGAAAAATAAGTCCCAATTGACAAATAAGTTCCAATTGATAAATAAGCAGTTAGTTTAGCTTTTTGTTTTATCAAATCAGCTATTCTAAAATACTTGTTCGGATCGGTATCGGAACCGGGAACGGGCCGATCGCACCACAGGATTTGTAAATACCAAAAAATAAAGTCGCGAATCAGTCTAACTTTAATCTGTGTACCGTCGTTTAAATCAAAATATTGTCCGTCTTTGATGGCTTGAGTATTTTCAAATTTGCCGAGTTCCCGTCCATCCAAATAAATGGCAAAATTTTTCGGTTCTTTTTCCCACCACTTTTTATCCCAAGAAACGACCAATCTTTCCGGACTCCCTGGTTGCAGTGAATATTTTGCTCTAGCCATGAGTAAAACCCTGGAATTAAATAATTTACTTTTTTGACTATTGAATGGATTGACAGTTGGGCAAACTGTTCAACATGAAACGGGATGGATACACATAAAATCCGCTCAAATCTAGCCTCGCATTGTGGTAAAGCATCCAAGGCGTGTAATTGAGCTGACCCCGATCCGTCGAGGCGACGTTTAAAATCGTCTGGCCTCTCAGTTGCAAGTAACCGTTATCCTGCCAATATAAAAAGCTGTTGCGTCGTTCCGTTTCGCTGATTTGCATGGGTTGAGAATAGCGACCGAGTACCAACGTCGCCGCTTCTCCAAACACCGTATTGTTTCTCACCAAACCGGTGACGCAAATCAATTCCTCGGTTGCCGTTCGATAGAAAACTCCCCGGATTTGGTCGCCAATTTTTGTGAATTGATAACAGGACTGACCCCGGGGAAGTAAATTGTTGGTTGGGGGCGAATTTTCACAGAGGAGATATTCGCCGTTGGGCAAACTTTCCACCGTCCTTTGGGCGATCGCGGGGAATGCGATCGCGGAAAATATCAGACCCAAAATCGTGGCGTTGCGAATCGTTTTCATCTCGTTCTGACCTCGCAAAAGTAGCTCTTCATCCCCCCCTACTCCCCCTTTGGCAAGGGAGAATGAAACGGCTCTGCTTGGTCAGGGGAGAGGATTTTTTTTGGCGTTAAAATAGCAGTAAAAAGCTAAACTGCTATATTGAGTCCACTTGAGTGGACTTGAGCTATGAGCCTTGAAATTCATTTCAAGGCGGGTTCTTCAGCGACGAGCCTCGAAATTCATTTCAAGGCGGGTTAAAGCAATGAAAATCGTTCTCACACCACGAACTCGAAATGGAGTCAAAATCAGTCGGAGTCGGGTTCGTTACCCTCCCACATTTCCCGCTCCGCATCCCGTTCCAAAGCCGTTTCGGACGCGACCTGATCTCGCCAATCGTCGTAATTCTCCTGAAAGTCACTGTCGGCATCGGAGGTGTCGAAATCGTCGTCGCCAGATCCGGTACTGTCAACCATGAGTGAGTTCTCCTTGTATTGTCAATCTAAATGAGTAATTGTACAGATCAAATGATGAAAACTTTACATTTCTTCACCTCCCAGCCGATCGCAGCGGTTCTTCAGCGAGATGTCCCAAACCGACGGAATCGAGCAATTCCCGCCACTCTGCCAATGTTTCTGGGTTTTGGGGCTGCATTTGTCGCATTTTCGCCAATTCGGTCAGGGTTTCGTACCATAACCCGGCTTTTGCGTATAACTCCGCTCGCTCTGAAGGCGTATTTACGGCTTCTAATTGGCGACTCAATTCATCATCTATCGCCACCCGCTCGATCGCACCTTCGACATAATCATCCTCGGCGCGAATCCGGGGATTGCAAATATAAGAAAACTGCCAACGATAGGTTTTTCCAACTTCCAAAGGTTCTGCGCCATCGGGTAAAGAGATGCTGATAATTCCCGGAATTTCTGCGGGCGTTATTTTTTGATTGAATATTTCATTTTCCGCCTCATCTAACAGCACCAATTCCACCTCTCTGGGCGGTTCGGAACTGTAGGGGACGTAAAATAAAAAGGTGGGGCGTTCGGCTGCGGTCAATCCAAAATTTGTCTCGGGAATTAACGCGGTCAACGGTTGGGGAACTTCGGGGCAACCTGTACGACTGGAGGACCCCTGTCGGTTGCCATCGGTGCCGCGATCGGGGGGATCGAATTCCGTGGCAACTGCGGCTGGCAATTTCGGAAATGGAGCATTTGCGATCGCGTAAAAGTCGGCAATGTAAACGGAAACAAAACTGATGCCAAATAGCAAAAGTTTTAACTTTGACATTGGCTTCATTTAAACCCTGATATGTAACTCAATCTTCGATCAGTCGCGGGTCGGGAATTCCGTAGATTTCATCCGCCGCTTCGATCGCATTTTCGTAAGCCTCGCCGGGAGGATAGGGATAATCCTCTTCCCAGTCGTCCTCAAAATCCCCGGAGATCTCGTCGCGATCGCTGTTGGAGTAGACCATTGCTCACCTCGGCTCGAATGTCCTATGGACTTATCGGCAAATTTCGCAACTTTTACGCAATCTTAACATTTCTTTACAAAGTGGGCGGCAAGGGGAGACGCCAGCCACCCCAAAGCCGCCGGAATCACGGGAACCCAGGTTCCCCCGACCAGCAGCAGCCAAGCGGTTCCGTAAAGCACTCCGACCCCCGCCCCGAGACTGGGTAAGAGTACCCGGCGACTGCGAATCTGCCACCCCAAACCCGCACCCGCCGCGGACCACAAACCGATCCAGAGGCCCTCTTGCCAGGGCGACCACAGGTTTAATAGGGGGCGATCGTCCAAAACAGCGGCTAGAATTTGACTGATTTTATGGGCGTGAATGGTGACTCCCGGCATTTTTTGAAATGTGGTGCCTCGATAACTGTAGGGAGTGGCTACGGTGTCACCTCGGGCGCTGGTCGCCGTCACCCCCAATAAAACAATTTTATCCTCGACCCATTTGGGGTTAATTTTTCCCTCTAAAATATCCGTCAGCGTCACGGTTTTAGCGACCGGATCGGCGACGCGATAATTCAAGAGAAGTTGAAAAGCTTTGCCTTCAAAAGCCGGATAAGCCCCCCATCGGTTTAAGGCGTAAAGGAAGCGATCGCCCAGCTTTATGGTATTTTGGTCAATCTCTTTTGGTGCGATTCCTTCGGCTTGTAAATACAACAATGCCAACCGCGTATTCAATGCAAATTCCGTCGGACAGCCCGGATGTTCGTCCATAAATAAAGTATGGCGGCGCAGCACCCCGTCCGGATCGATGCTGATATCATTGAATCCGACTCGGGAATTGGGAACACCTGGAGGAGAGTTTATGCCTTCATTTCGACTGTCTTGGGCTTTGCAAATGACGATCAAATTGGACTGATTTTGCATCTGATTTCGGAGGGTTTCGGTTCCGGGTGGGGCGGGCAGATCTCGATAAAGATTTAATCCGATCGCCCTCGGTTTGTAGGCGTTCAATTTTTGCAAAACTTCCGTCAATTTGCGATCGCTGATCGGCCAATCCCCCAGGGCTTGAATGTCGGGTTCGGTGACGGTGACGATCAGCAGGCGGGGATCGGGGAATTCCACGGGGCGCGATCGCATCATCGCATCGAAGGTTGTGAGTTCCCAAGTTTGCAACAATCCCAACTGTCTGACAATTAAAATAAACAGGGTCAATAAAATTGCAAAAAGCAGAGAGAATATGAGAGAATTAGAAGAGAATAAATTTTGGGTTTGATGAGAGACGGCGGGCGATCGCTTTTGGGGCCACTGTATGGGGACGACGGCGGGATTTTGGCACAGGGCCGGCAGCCAACTGGCACAGGGAAACCGTTCTTCGAGGGCGTAGAGTCGCTCTCGGGCTTCCCGGACGGATAAATAAAAGGAATCACCGCGAGAAAAGGCAACTAGAAAATGCTTTAAAAATAGATGGGCGATGGAGTCGGGGACGGGTTCCCGCATGACGATCGCCTGGGGGATATCCAGTTGCAACAGTTGATGGGCCAATCCCAAACCGTCGCAGGAGTTAAAGATGGCGAGTTTCAGGCCGCGATCGACGGATTTTTTCAACGCTGGGGTGAGGCTTTCCAAGGTGACTTTTTCGGTGGAATTGATGGCGATCGCCCCGTGTTCTTTGCGTTCGTCGCTGTGGCTGTGTCCGGCGAAAAATAGGATGTCCCAGCCCCGGTTATCCCAGAGTTTATCGTCGATTTCTTGGTGGGTGGGTTCGGGTAAAAAGACGAGTTCGACATCGGGCAGATTTTCCAGCAATTGGCGATCGGTGTCGAGATCGATGCCCGAACAGTTGCCCAAAATTGCCAAAATTCGCAGGGGCGATCGCGGGGGTTTGGAAAGCGATCGCCGGCTGTATTCGACTTGGCTGAATGCCAATTCCGCCCGGGGATAATCTTGGAACCACTGCCACAGATGCCAGGGCAGGTTTCGCAGTTCCAAATTATCGGTTTCTAAAATAATTTGAATTTCATCTGAGGGCTGAAATGAGCTCCGGAGTTTGCCGTCAATTTTGCGAAATTCGGGGGCATCCAACCATTCGTTAAATGAGCTGCGATACTGCTTGCATAAATCGTTAAAATCGACGGTCGAAACGTTGGTGATATCCCCGGTTTCGAGTTTGATGCGGGGATGCCAGGCCCAAGTTTGGGACAAGTCCTGATAGATTAATTGCCACCGTTTCGCGATCGCCACCAAATCTCTCGCCGGGGGCAAACTGCCGGTAAATTTGACCGGGCGGGGATGTTCGGAATCCCACGCCATCGCCGTCACGGCGGGAAATCCTTCCCGCAAAGAACCCGGCCCTAAATTGAGCAATACGATCCAATGGGTCATCGGGGGGCGATTCGGTAGTAGAACAGGCATCCTGCCTGTTAGATTTTACAGAACAGGCAAGATGCCTGTTCTACAATAATACATCAAATTTGAAACTGTTTGGTGACGGTCACATCTCCCAGGACAATTTGAATGGTAAATTGTTCTCCGACGGTGCCGGTAAAGCGGCTGAGTTGAATCCAATTGTCTTGGAGTCGGGATTCGACTTGCTGCAAAACTTCCCCGGATTCGGAAATTAAAATTAAGTGGACGTTGGGCGGCAAATAGTTTTGTCCTTCCGGGGGGTGGAGTCGCACCCGGACTTTGACATCTCGGTCATTTTCGGCAATAATTGAAACGAACAAAACCAACTGTTGATGATTGAGTTGCATCCCCAAATCGATCAGTTGGACGCGCTGCGTCACCCCCGCTTCTTCGGCAAAACTCCTCAAGTTGTAGGCGATTTCTGGACTGCCGTAAAGGGCCTCGACGGTTTGCCATCCCGACTCGACAATATCGGCCAGCCAGCGAGTCAATTTTATCGTTGCGGAGGGGCGGGTTTGTTCCTGCCGCAATTGGGCTAGGTGATCGAGCAAATTTTCCAACGGTTGCAGGCGTTCGATGGGTACGTCTTGGCGATCAACTTCGGGGATAAATCCGAGAATTTCGGCTGTCTGCAACGAGTCGTAAATTTTGACGGCGACGTAGCCGATGCGATCGCACCAAACCTCCGGTGGCACGGTAAAAGTTACCTGATTTTCTCGCACCGGGCGGCATTCCAAACGCCCCAAACCGGGCAGGGGCAAATCGGCGACATCCGACCCCAATTGAAGGACGGGATTCCGGCTGTCGGCGAGGCTCATTTCCGTGGGAATTTCCATCCACTGCAAATAGCGATCAACCGTCCAAATTGCCAGGGTGTTAAAATAGACTTTTTCCCGCAGGTTTCGATGCGGCATTTTCAGGGCGAATTCCCGGGCGCGATCGCGGGCAGTTTGTGGAATCAATAGGGGCAAAGATTGGCGATCGTAACGTTCGATGTTATTAACCATAATTCATCAACCATTTATATAATTCTGTCCTCAATCCCGGGGCGAGTCGTCCCGGACTGTTTCTATAGATATCCCTCCATTTCGGCAAATTTACGCAAACGCGGCAGGCAATTTCGGTGGTAGAATGAACTCAGGGTCGTCAACGGCAAACCGACCTCCGCCGCGATCGCTTCCCAGCTTGTCTCTGGGGGCAGGCGCCGCAAAATCAAAAACTGACAATTCACGTCCGGGCGCCCGCGAATGTGAGTCCGCCGCAGTTCCCCCGTCGGGTCCGTTTCCGCCCACTCTCGCGTCTTTTCCAGCATGGGACGGATGTCGGGGGGGGCGGGAATCATCTCCAGAATGTCGAGGAGTTCGTCACCCACCCGAATCTCCCGGGAAACAAAGTGCTTTTTCTGCTTCTGCTGTCGTCCTCGTGCTTCCTGCAATCGCCGTTTCAGGTAATAGTTCAGCCAGGTGGTGACGCTGCTGCGATCGGGATCGTAAACCGTACAGAGATTCTGACAGAAATACAGCGCCATTTGTTGCCAAGCGTCCTCATAATCCAGACCCGATTCTTTCCACAATTTCCCCGATCGCGCGATGAGGCGAAAAATTTGGGTCAACCCCTTTTGGCGACCGACACTTTTGGGGGGATGCTGGCAGGTTTCTCGAATTAAGTTTAACAGATCTCGTTGCTGAAAATCCATAACATTTGTTAAAAACTGTCTGTCCGATCTGAAGTCCCGAAAACTTGACTCATTTTACCATCAAAACAAAAGATACTATTGTATAATAGTACAAAAATTAACTCGATATCAAGCGAAATCAGTCATTTTTTGAGTCGATTGAGTGTCAGGATCAATCATGATTTTTGTCAAAATCAGCCGTCGCATCGCGATCGCCCTGCTTTTATTTCCCGCCTCCCTATTTTCCGCCCTCGCCGCCCGGGGACAGTCGCCCCCCGACCCCATCGCCGAAGCCGCCAAACTCTATAATATCGCCTCCGGACAAATCGATCGCGGGGAATTTCGTCCGGCCCTGGCCACCCTCGAACGGGCGTTAAAAATCGTGCGATCGCGGGGAAATCGCGGCTTTGAAGGGGACATGATCAACGACATCGGCATCATTTATCGCAACCTCGGCGAGTACGATCGCGCCCTGGAATTTGCTGAACAAGCCCTGAAAATTTATCAAGAAATTGGCGATCGCTCCTCCGTCGCCCAAAGTTACAATAACTTGGCGTCCGTCTATGAATCTTTGAGTCAGTATCCCGAAGCCCTGTCTCATTTTCAACGGGCTCTCGCCACCGTTCGGGAACTCGGAGAAGCGGAAAGCGAAGCCTTCATTCAAAATAACCTGGGCGCGGTTTATCGCTCCTTGGGAAGGCCCAGAAAGGCCCTGGAACATTTTGAAGCCTCTTTGGGAATATTCCGCGAGTTAAACTTGTCATATTATGCGGGAATTTTGTTGAACAACATCGGTTCCGCCTACGTTTCCTTGAAAGAGTACGAATCGGCAAAAATTGCCTTCGAGAAATCTCTGGAAATTGCCAGAGAAGAACAGGACACTTTGGGAATCGCCCAAACCTCCGTCAATTTGGGCGGGGTTTACGAAAGGTTGTCGGACTATCAAAAAGCCCTCAAACTCTACGAAAGCGGATTGGCGATCGCGACAGAAATCGGCGAGTCTTCCCTCGTCGGGCAAGCCCTCAACAATATCGGGTCAATTTACCGTCTCCAAAATCAACCCGATCGCGCGATCGCGTTCTATCAAAGAGCATTAAATGTCCGTCAAACCATCGGCGATCGCGCCGGGGAATCGATTACATTAAATAACCTGGGGTCGATTCAATTTGAGCTAAAACAGCTAGAAAAAGCACAAAAAAATCTCTATTCATCCATCGAAATTTTGGAATCCTTGCGCCCCGGATTAAGTGATTATAATAAAATTTCCCTGTTTGATAAGATGGCAAATACCTACGGCATCTTGCAGCAAGTTCTGGTCGCCCAAAATCAGATAAAAACCGCCCTGGAAATCTCAGAAAGAGGACGAGCGAGGGCTTTAATTGAATTGCTATCTCGCTCAAAAAATCAGACAGAACTTGATAAAATTACTGTCGATTTACCAAATTTTGAAACTATCAAAATGGTGGCTATTCGCCAAAAATCCACCCTGGTCGAATATTCGATCGCGATCGATAATTTTGGGCAAAATTCGGAACTGTTAATTTGGGTGGTTGATCGCGAGGGCGCGATCGCCTTTCGTTCGGTGAATTTGACGGAGTGGGGAAAAGGACAAGAAGATTTAATTCCATTTTTGACAACAGAAATTATCGAATCCTCTCCGATCGCCGAATTGGTGCGGGGATTTCGCGCCCCCATCGAGTCCGGGACTTCGGCTGTTGAATCCCGAAAAATCAGCGATCGCAAATTGGGACAACTTCACCAACTCCTGATCGAACCCATCGCCGATTTACTCCCTACAGATCCGGAATCAAAAGTTATCTTTATTCCCCACAAAGAGTTGCTTTTAGTCCCCTTTGCAGCATTAATTGATAGCGATAATCAATATTTGCTAGAAAAACACGCGATCGCCACCAGTCCCGCCATTCAACTGCTACAACTCGCCCCAAACCGACAAAACCGTCGCTCCCCCAAAAGGGAGATTTTGGCAGTCGGAAATCCCGCCATGCCAGAAATCACTATTGTACCCGGCGAACAACCCGAACCCCTCCGCGATCTTCCCGCCTCAGAACAGGAAGCGATCGCGATCGCCCAAATGTTCGATACCCAAGCCTTCACCGGAAGAAACGCCACGGAAACCGCGATCGTTCCCAAACTTCCCGAAGCCCGAATGATCCACTTCGCCACCCACGGATTACTAGAAGACTTCAGCGGTTCTGGACTCCCGGGTGCGATCGCTTTATCCCCCTCCGAAACCGACGACGGACTCCTCACCGCCGACGAAATTCTCCGGTTAAATCTCAACGCCGAATTGGTGGTTTTGAGTGCCTGCAACACCGGAGTCGGAACCGTCACCGGCGATGGAATTGTCGGGTTATCCCGTTCCCTGATGGCAGCCGGCGTTCCCAGTTTAATTGTCTCCTTGTGGGCGGTAGAAGATGTTTCAACCTCGGAATTAATGCAGGAATTTTATCGGCAATTGCGACAACATATAGATACAACAAAAGCTCTCAGAAATGCGATGTTGACGGTTCAAGAAAATTACCCTGATCCGAAAAGTTGGGCTGGATTTATTTTAGTTGGAAATCCTGGGTAGGTTTTTGTGGTTTTTTGTAGATTGGGTTGAACGATAGCAGTCTATTAATTCAACCACCTTCTCTCTGTGTCCTCTGTGCCTCTGTGGTTAATAATAGTTTTTGTAGGTTTTGTTAGTATCGCCCATAACGGGCGATCGCGCCCCGAACATTCCGGCCGTTTTGCAGCCAAGCCCACATCTGATCGCCGTGGGAAAAATGCCACCATTCCTTGGGGTGCTGATGAAATCCGGCGGCGGTCATTACCCGTTTTAAAAGTTGGCGATTGTGATGATATTGTACCTCGATTTTATCCGCGCTGTCAACAAAATAATCGGGATGCGATCGCGGCGAAATTTCGTCGATGGGAGAACCCATATTCAACGCAGATCCCGCCAAATCAAATAGGGTGATATCCACCGCCGCCCCGGTACTGTGGGGGGGAGGAGTCGCCGGATCGGGGCTGGGAACCGCCCAAAATTGATACACCTCCCGCCACAATTCGTTTCGGCGTTCTTCCGATAAATTTTCTACCGTCAATCCGGCCGATCGCAGCCGTTCGGAAAAGGCATAATCCACCATGAATTGTTGCACTTCGATGGGGCGATAGGCATCGAAAACGAGGATTTTTAAATTCGGGTGTTGACTTTGCAAATATTGGTTAGCTTGGATCAGGCGATCGCGCACATCTCGCCTGACGTGGTAGGGAGAATCCGCCGCCGATTGGTCGTAGGGTGCGCCCAATTTTTGATAGGGGTGGGGCGATTCCAAAATAAACTGTTCTGGGGGGATGGGGACGAGGGGTTCGCCACAATCCCGGATCGGAATCTGTTGATAGGGTTTTTGATAAGATTTTGCGGCAGTCATGGTTTGAATGGGTCCCCTCAAGATGGCGGAGAAATCTCTATTTTAACCGGAGTTGCGATCGCGCGGCAATTTTTACTGTCAGTTATCAAAAAATAGCGATTTTCGATCTGATCAGATACGGGAGATCCCCCTAAATCCCCCTTTTGAAGGGGGACTTTAAATTTTTCGGCTTCCCTCACAAGTTTTAGAAACGCTCTAAAAAAAGGACAACCTCGGAAAAGGTTGACCCCAAATGTGAACCCAAAATTTTGATAAATCTTCTAGGTGGTTGACTCAGTTCTGGCAGTCATTTGCCGGAAGTTTAGAAAACCAAAAATGAGCCAAAACGCCAGGAGTCCCGCCGTCAAAAGTAAGACGGAAACCGGCCCGAATTGAACCACCAGCGCCGGTGCCGCAGCCGTGAATAATCCGCCACCGACGATGGGTTCAAAAAAGAGTTGTTTGTAGGCAAAACTCTCGAAAGCGCCCGTTTTGTTTTCCGGATCGACCATGCGGATCAGCAAAATTCCGGTTGCCGTCACACCCATCGACTGCCCCATGTCGCCGATGCCACGCTCGAACCAATGGACGGGAATCATGCGCGGAGCCAAGTAAAGAAAGGCCCAAATATTCCAAGCAATTCCGGCAACTGACAGGATGATAAACACGCCCATATTTGCGCCCAAAATCATCAGATTTATGGAAGCCAAAGCCGTGACCACCACCACGTCCAAAGCCACGCCGGAAATCCGCTGTTGCAGGGGACGAATGATCAGCAAATCGAGTCCCAAACGTTTCATCATCAACTGCACGATTAAACCCCCCACCAACGCCATCGGAAACAGGGGGACGGCGGCGGCGAGTTCCAATCCCAACTGACCCCAGGTGAACACTTCGATGAATTTCAACACTTGTAAAATTATCCAACCGATCGCGATCGCTAACCCCACAAATCCGAAGTTTAGGGAGAGGGGATCGACGAGCAGATTGTTCATCAATCTCGCCCTTTGGGTGCGAATTTCTCGTTCTTCTGTTCCCTCGGTTTCTTGAAAAAACGCATCTCCCGGCAAGTGAGTTTCGGTTTGTTGAATGTAGCCCTTTTGTCGCCCCCAATTGGCTAAAGCGGTTCCGGCGATGACGCCGGAAACGATGCCGACGGTGGCGAGTCCCAGGGCTAAATCCGGTCCTTCTGGGAAGTTGAGATTTTCAAACACTTCCGCCATTCCAGCGGCGGTTCCGTGTCCCCCCTCGAAGGCAATTTCGATCAGACAGCCGGCGATGGGATCGACTCCAAAAACGGGGGTTAATATCAACAATGTCAGCAGCAATCCGATGACATATTGTCCCCACGCCAAGGTTTGGCCGAAGGCGACTTGGGGGGCAGTTTTGCGCCAGATATCTCGCGGGTGGGGGATGGTTTCTCCCAAAAACAGGGCGGCAAAAACGATGTTGATAAAGACGCCGGGAGACTGGGCCCAAACCGTTCTCATCGTTTCGGGAAATAGGCCGTTTTCCGCCAGATATTCGTTAATTCCGATCGCCCCCGCGATCGCCCCCAACACCCCAGGGCCGAGCAACAGTGCGATCGCTCCCGCGATAATCGATTCGGGGAGATAGAGCCGTTGAAAAATGGGAACTTTCTGCTTCACATACCGACTCAGCAGAATTAATAAACCTACCATGATGTAGGCAAATAGGACGTTGACCAGTTTAAACATCGGTTCGCTTCCTAATAATACGCAAGACAATTTCTGCCGAATTTCTGCCTTTGACTTGCGTCAAAATTCGGCTCAATGATGATTCAGATGTTTCCTTATATACCGAATCTAGGACAAAAAGTGTATGAATTGTTACGATGTTTTCTGGGAGGCGTAATTTTCCTGACAATTATCTCACGCCACTATTTAGAATTGCAAAGGTGGGCGAAATATCATCCTCCCGGGGGCTGAAATTTTCCCGAGATTAAAATCAGAAAAGTGACAGTGGGGGCGATCGCGATCGTACAATCAAAACTCGACCGCCATGATGATCGCAAACGCTACCCCATGAATCGAACCATTTGGATCGCCCGACACGCCGAACGCCAGGACTATGCGGACTCGAACTGGTATCGCAACAGCGATCGCCCCTTCGACCCGCCCCTCTCCCCCCGGGGAGTTCGCCAAGCCAAAGCCCTGGCCGAACGCCTCCGAAAAGAGGAAATTCACCACATTTTTGCCTCGCCCTTTTTGCGGACTGTCGAAACCGCCCATGCCGTCGCCGAAGCCCTGGATTTACCCGTCAAACTCGAACCGGGACTCGGAGAATTTTTGAACCGCTATTCCTTTCCCGCCTTACCTCAAACTCTGTCGCGATCGCAACTCCAAGAGCGGTTTTCGCGGGTCGATCTCGACTACGAGTCCCCCCAATCTTTGCAATATCCAGAAACCTGGAAACAAGCCAGCGGACGCATGGAAACCGCCATCCGACGCCTGAGCGAACAGTTTTCGGGCCACCTCCTACTCGTCGGTCACGCCGCCTCGGTTCAGGGGTTGACCGAAGGTTTAATTCCCGGAAAACCGAAACTTAATCGCGCTTTAGCCGGTCTGGTTAAACTGGTCGGAAACGGCGGGGAATGGACGTTAGAATTGAGCGGAGATACCGCCCACTTAGACCGCCTCGGGGAAGTCTCCCGCTTCGAGCTACCGACCACATTGACCCGCTATTACCGATATTACCGATACGTTTATTTACCAGCGTCAAATCGGGGAAAATAATCGACCGCCTGAAAACAGAAACCGGGGGGGAAATCTCTAAATTCCCATCGCAACCAACAGAAGAATCGTGATTAAAATCGGGATGAGATTTTCCAGCGGAGAATTGTCTCCCGATGGTTTTTGGGTCGGGGGTTTTTTTGGCGGTTTGGAGAAATCCCGCCTGAATTCGCAGTTGAGACACTCGAACAGATCTTCCCGTCGCTTGATCACCGTGCGTTTCCCACATTTGGGACACTCAATTCCGTCGTTCATCCCTTTGCCTCGCCGTCAGACCGTTCTGGGGTGGCGGAGTTGACCGCCCTCCCCGGCAATGGGTCAAAGCCATGATGGGTTAGACCCCTCATTAGCTTGGCGCAGAATCTCAAAATTGTCGAGGAGTTGGGGCGGAAAGTGGGGAGAAGGGTGCGGATTCCGGGCGATCGCGACCCGGGCCTGTTGCATTGCGATCGGTCCGAGGTGTTACAATCGTGGAGGCTTATTTTTAAATGAGTTGGGTGCGACTGGATTCGCCAGTCATCCGCCGTCCCCGTCACGCTCAATGGTGAGGGACGAGCAACGAGTGAAACTGGAAGTTTAAAAAAGAAATCTCTCAAGGAAACGACTACATGAGTTCAACAACCGTCCAAGCGAAGCACGACATTAAAGACCCCTCTCTAGCTCCCCAAGGGAAACAGCGCATCGAGTGGGCGGGCCGGGAAATGCCCGTTCTGCGCCAAATTCAAGAGCGCTTCGCGAAAGAAAAGCCGCTGGCCGGCATTCGTTTGGTCGCCTGCTGTCACGTCACCACAGAAACGGCACACCTGGCGATCGCCCTGAAAGCGGGTGGGGCCGACGCCCTGCTGATCGCCAGCAACCCCCTCTCCACCCAAGATGACGTCGCCGCCAGCTTGGTCGTCGATCACGGCATCCCCGTGTTCGCCATGAAGGGAGAAGACACCCAAACCTACCTCCGCCACGTCGAAACCGCCCTCGACCACCACCCCAACATCATCATCGACGACGGCAGCGACGTGACCGCCACCCTGGTGAAAAACCGCCAGGATCAGCTCCCCGAAATCATCGGCACCACCGAAGAAACCACCACCGGCATCGTCCGCCTGCGGGCCATGTTGAAGGACGGGAAACTCACCTTCCCCGCCATGAACGTCAACGACGCCGACACCAAGCACTTCTTCGATAACCGCTACGGCACCGGGCAGTCCACCCTCGACGGCATCATCCGCGCCACCAACGTCCTGCTGGCCGGTAAAAGCGTCACCGTCGTCGGTTACGGCTGGTGCGGCAAAGGCGCGGCCCTCCGCGCCCGGGGCATGGGTGCGAACGTCATCGTCACCGAAATCGATCCCATCCGGGCGATCGAAGCCGTGATGGACGGTTTCCGGGTCATGCCGATGGAACAAGCCGCCCCCATCACCGACCTGTTTATCACCGTGACGGGCAACAAGCACGTCATCCGGGGCGAACATTTCGACGTCATGAAAGACGGGGCGATGGTCTGCAACTCCGGCCACTTCGACATCGAGATCGACCTGAAAGCGTTGGCGGAACGGGCGACGGAAATCAAGGACGTCCGCAACTTCACCCAGCAGTACAAACTCAAGAACGGCAAATCCGTCGTGGTGTTGGGCGAAGGCCGTCTGATCAACCTGGCCGCGGCCGAAGGCCACCCCAGCGCGGTGATGGACATGAGCTTCGCCAACCAGGCTTTGGCCTGCGAATATCTGGTCAAGAATAAGGGCCAACTCGAACCCGGACTGCACAGCATTCCGACGGATGTGGATAAGGAAATTGCCGCCCTGAAACTGAAGGCGATGGGCATCAATATCGATACCCTGACTCCAGAACAGATCGAGTACACCAATTCCTGGATGGTGGGAACCGACGCCTAAAATTTGGAGTGAAATGGGTGAGGAGTTTCGCTCTCGAAACTCCTCCCGTCGATCGCCATTTTTAGACCGTTAATTTTGGGTTGGGGGTCAAGTATTTGATCCCCCAACCCGTCGTCATATTTCCGAGTTTAATTTCTGGTGCGGGTGCATCCGCGATCGCGGCAAATTGCCATCGATTCAATCCTTTTCTATTGATGATTTCTGTGGCCCGTGGCAAAACTTTCTGTCGAACTGCATCGCTATTTTTTTTCTGAGGAGCGATCGCCCCAGGTGACTCTGGGGGATGTGGTCGAACTGGCCGGAGAACGGATCTTCGGGTTTCTGTTCGTGTTGCTGGCGTTACCCTCCGCCCTCCCCGTCCCCGCTCCCGGCTATTCGATTCCCTTCGGAATTCTATTATTTTTGTTGGCTATTCAGTTGATTGTCGGTTCAAAAACGCCCTGGTTTCCCCAAAAGTGGCTGGACCACCCGATCGCCATAGAAAAAGTGCGGGGATTTCTCAAAGGCGGGATTCCTTGGCTGCAAAAAATCGAGATGGTTTCCCGTCCCCGCCTGACTTATATCTGTGTCAATCCGGTGGGGAGAATTATCATCGGTTGTGCGATCGCATTAATGTCCATTTCCATGATGATTCCCATCCCCGGAACCAACACCCTGCCCGCGATCGGTATTTTCATCACCGGCTTCGGGCTCCTCGACGACGACGGCGCCATCAGCCTCGGCGGGTTGGTCGTCTGCCTGATGGGGGCCACCCTTTCCGGTTTAATTTTGATTTTCGGTTACGAGGCGGTGAAGGCGGCAATTAACTTCTTCCGGTGAGCGATTTTCGCGATCAATGCGGGATCGAAGCGGGGAATTAAAATCAATTGGAATCCGGAAATTTTTGTATGTATGGATTTCCGATTATTGAATTTTAAAAAACAGTTTTTATAAATACTGTTTGATCGGACATAATATCAATTTCCAAGGGCGCAAGCCTTGCGCCCCTACCCGGAAAAATCCTCTCGCATAGGATCGGGAAATTTATGCGGATAAATAACCGGATATTTAAGAGGGAAAAAAGATATCAAATACTTTCAAAACTGAACGGTCGAGTTTTGCTCCGAACAGTTTTCGGTCATCTGCCCCTATACTTTAGGGATAAATTGAACAGATGAGTTGATTTATGAGGACGATCGCAAAACGGGTTTGGCTCTACACCCTGCTCTTCCTATCCATTCCCACCATGACATTGGCGCAGGACGAGAGCCGCAGCAACAGTCTCTTTCAAGCCATCAACGAAGGCTTTACCTGGTTTGTTGACAATATCATTTTCGGAATTTTGTTCTGGGATGCCGGGACGGGATACCTCTTTAAAACGCTGTTCGGCGTGGAAATCGGCATTCCCCTCATCGTCCTATGGCTGATTGTGGGGGGCGTTTTCTTCACGTTCCGCATGGGATTCATCAACGTGCGGGCCTTCAAACACTCCCTGGACGTGGTGCGGGGTAAATACGACGACTCCGAAGACGAAGGGGAAGTCTCCCACTTCCAGGCCTTAGCCACAGCCCTCTCCGCCACGGTGGGATTGGGCAATATCGCCGGGGTGGCGATCGCGGTCAGTCTCGGCGGGCCGGGGGCGGTATTTTGGATGACCGTCGGCGGCTTTTTCGGGATGAGCAGCAAATTCGTCGAATGCACCCTCGGGCAGAAATACCGGGTCGTCAAACCCGACGGCACCATCTCCGGGGGGCCGATGCGCTACCTGTCCGAGGGGTTGCGGCGGCTCAAATACGGCGCGTTCGGGCGGGTGTTGGCGATCGCATTTTCGATCTTCTGCATCATGGGGGCCCTGGGGGGCGCGAATATGTTCCAGGCCAACCAGTCCTACGGCGCCGTGTCCCGGGTGTTCCCCTTCGTCCCCAGTTGGCTCTACGGCCTGATTTTGGCGACCCTGGTGGGGTTGGTGATCGTCGGCGGCGTCCGCCGCATCGGCCAGGTGGCGGGCACCATCGTCCCCCTGATGTGCGCGTTGTACGTCGTCGCCTCCCTGTTTATTTTGCTGACCAATTTCACCGAAATTCCCGGCGCCTTCGGGGTGATTATTTCCCAAGCCTTCCGGCCCGAAGCGATCGAAGGGGGAATTCTCGGGGTTTTAATTCAAGGGTTCCGGCGATCGGCCTTTTCCAACGAGGCGGGACTGGGTTCGGCCGCGATCGCCCACTCTGCGGCCCGCACCGACGAACCCATCCGGGAAGGCATCGTCGCCCTCCTCGAACCCTTTATTGATACTATTGTTGTCTGCAACATGACCGCTTTAGTGATTGTAATTACCGGCGCCTACAACAACCCGGCTTACGAAGAATTGCGGAACACCGGCGCCGGGGCGGAACTGACGGCGGCGGCTTTCGGAACCTCGATTTCCTGGTTTCCGATCATTTTGGCGATCGCGGTGTTTTTCTTCGCCTTTTCGACGATGATCTCCTGGAGTTACTACGGCGAACGCTGCTGGGATTACCTCACCGGGGGGCGCGGTACGATTATCTTTAAAATCATTTTCCTGCTGGCGGCGTTTTTGGGCGCGATCGTCGCCCCCGGCCCGGTGATCGGCTTCAGCGACGGCATGATTTTGGGGATGGCATTTCCTAACCTGCTGGGGATGTATTTCCTGTGTCCCCAAGTCGCCCGAGAACTCAAGGACTACATGAGGCGCTTAAAATCCGGCGAAATGGAGGTTTTTCAATAATTGATTTTCCCCCAATTTTGACCAAAAAGCGATCGCCCCCAAACCCCCAATTCTGGGGGCTTAACAGTTTCGGCCCGAGCGATCGCCCCCAAACCCCCAATTCT